>CAZUSL010000081.1:0-3402 GCA_964622925.1 uncultured Pseudohongiella sp.
TCCCCCGGCAGTGCAATTCATGGGACAGGCGCTTGTAGTCGTCGAGCGTGCCGTAGTGCGGGTCGACTTCCTGGAAATGCACCGGCCAATAGCCGTGCCAGCCGGCAGCCTGGTACGGCGTGCTCCACCACTGGTTGTGCAGCGGCGGCGTAATCCACACCGCGGTAACGCCGAGCGTGCGGAGGTAATCAAGGCGATCGATCACGCCCTGAAAGTCGCCGCCGCTGAAGTGGCTGGGCTGGCTGGGATCGTATTCGCCGTAGCCCTGGTCGTTATTCGTCGGATCGCCGTCGTCGAAACGGTCGGTCATCAGCATGTAGATGACCTGTTCGCTCCAGTCGGGGGAGGCGACATGCAGCAGCCGATCGGAACCGGCGGCGCAGGCCTCGGGGCCGGCCGTTGGCAACTGGACCGAAGCGGCGGAAATTTCGGCTTCAGAGGCCGTGGATTCGGCGCCGCGCCCCGTTGTCGGCTCGTCCCCGGAGCAAGCCGGTAAAGCGAGCAAAACCGCAAGCGAAACGATGGGAATTGAAAAGTTGCACATGGCCGAAAGGATTAACATAACGTGCAATCCAATACAAAAAGCCCGCGCAATGAATACGATTGCAGCGCGGTCGCAGGCGCCGTCTTTGGAAATATACTCAGTTCGGACGCAGAGAGAACCCTTGGTATATGGAACTGAAACACGCCGAAAGCAGCCATCCGCCGCGAACCGTTGCGCGGTCAACGCCCCGGAAAGGGAAACGCGGTGCGGCCGGAGACTGGTGGCGCAACGCCGTGATCTACCAGATCTATCCGCGCAGTTTCCAGGACAGTAACGGCAACGGCACGGGCGATCTGCGGGGCATCTTGCGCCGCATGGACTACATCGAGGCGCTCGGCGTCGACGCGATCTGGATTTCGCCTTTCTACAAGTCGCCGATGAAGGACTTCGGCTATGACGTGAGCGATTATCGCGCCGTCGACCCGCTGTTCGGCAACCTCGATGACTTCGACGCTCTGCTCGCGCAAGCGCACGGGCGCGGCATCCGGATCATCATCGACCAGGTGCTGAGTCACACTTCCGATCGCCACCCATGGTTCCTGGAAAGCCGGGAGGATCGCGACAACCCCAAGGCCGACTGGTACGTCTGGGCCGACGCCAGGCCCGACGGCAGCCCGCCCAACAACTGGCTCTCGGTTTTCGGAGGCGTCGCCTGGCAATGGGAACCGCGCCGCGGGCAGTACTATCTGCACAACTTCCTGGCGAGTCAGCCGGACCTGAATTGCCACAATCCCGCCGTGCGCCAGGCCGGGCTCGAAAACCTCGAGTTCTGGCTCAAGCGCGGCGTCGATGGCTTTCGGCTCGATGCGGTGAATTTCTGCATGCACGACCCGGAATTGCGCGACAACCCACCGGTTTCCAAATCCCGGAACGAATTTCTCGCGGGAGGGCAAGCCGCTTCGCCCTATGCCATGCAGACCCATATCCATGACCATACTCACCCCGATAACCTGCTGTACATCGAGGAGATCCGACAATTGCTCGACCGCTACGGCGCGGTGGCCCTGGGTGAAATCGGTTCGGAACGCTCGGCGGAAGTGATCGGCGAGTACACCCGGGGAGACCGGAGGCTGCACATGGCGTACAGCTTCGATCTGATGGGACCGGACGGTTCGGCCCGCGCCATCAAGCGGACGCTGGAGGGCTTGCAGGAAAAGGCCGGCGGGGGATGGTGCTGCTTCGCGATCGGCAACCACGACGTTGAACGCGTCGCAAGCCGCTGGACGGGCAACGAACCGGACGCGCAGTCGGCGAAACTGTTTTCGATCCTGCTCGGCAGCCTGCGCGGCGCCGTGTGCATTTATCAGGGCGACGAACTCGGATTGCCGCAGGCGGAGGTGCCTTTCGAGCGCTTGCAGGATCCTTACGGGATCAATTTCTGGCCGGTCTACAAGGGCCGGGACGGTTGCCGCACGCCCATGCCCTGGCAGCAGCATGCGCCGTTCGCGGGATTCTCGAGCGCAAGTCCCTGGCTGCCCCTGGACCAGCGCCACCTTGCCCTGGCGGCCGACCGGCAGCAGGGTGACCCCGATTCGGTTTACGAGTGCATCCGTGCCTTCCTGCATTTCCGCAAGCGTCAGCCGGCGCTGCTCCATGGCGCACTCGACTTTTTGCCGGTGCAACAGGATGTCCTGACTTTTTCCCGCTCCGCGGACGAACAGACGCTGTTGCTCAGCTTCAATCTGAACGGGGAGGAACGCGCAATCGGGCTCGAACAACTCGACGCGTTGAACGGCCGGCAACTGGAGAGGCTCGACGTCGTCAAGGCGCCGCAGGGTTCGATCGCGAACGGCGAACTCGTGTTGCCGCCGCGGTCGATGCTGATTGCCGAGGTGCGCTGAAACCCGATTCGCGTGAAATTGGGTATTCGGCAAGTCGTGTAGAATGTTGGCTTCCCGAATTGGCGGTGACTCCCGGATGACCCCGGAACGGACCAAGGCAACGATTTTCGATGTGGCCCGGCGCGCGGGGGTTTCCATCAAGACCGTTTCGCGCGTGGTGAACAACGAACCCAACGTGCGCCAGCGGACGCGGGACAAGGTGCTGCGCTCGGTGCAGGAGCTTCGCTATCTGCCCAATGCCGCGGCTCGCGAACTGGGCGGCAGGCGTTCGCGCGTGGTCGGCCTGATCTATGAAAACGCGCAGGAGTTCAGCTACCTGAACGATCTGTTCAACGGCGCGCTTCGCATTTGCGAACCGGCGGGTTACACCTTGCTGTTGCGGCCGCTGACCTTGCCCGATCCCGAGATAATCGAGCACATCAGGCAGTTCGCGCTGAACGCGCGAGTGGAGGGATTCGTGCTGCCCGTCCCATTGGGCGATCTGCCCGAAGTGCCTGCCTTGCTGCGGGAAATGAAAATCCCCTTCGCGGCGATTACGCCGAGAGAGCCGGCGCCGGACGTGATCAACATTCTCTGCAACGACGAAGCGGCGTGTTTTTCGCTCACCGAGTTGCTGATCGACCAGGGTCACCGGGCCATCGGCTTCATCAAGGGCCATCCCGACCATGGCTCGAGCGCCAAGCGATTCGCCGGGTACCGGCAGGCGCTGAAGAAACATGGCCTGCCTTATTCGGCGCGCCTGGTGCGGCAGGGCTATTTCGATTTCGATTCGGGCCAGGCCGCGGCGGCCAGGCTGCTCGATCTCCCGGAGCCGCCGACCGCAATCCTCGCGAGCAACGACGACATGGCCGCCGGCGTGATCTTCGAAGCGCGGGAGCGGGGGCTCAATGTGCCCGGCGATCTTTCCATCGCGGGATTCGACGACACCCGGTTTTCCTCGCGCATCTGGCCGCCGCTGACCACGGTGCGGCAGCCCATCATCAAGATGGCCGAAACCGCCGCGGGCCTGCTTATCGA
>CAZUSL010000082.1:0-2160 GCA_964622925.1 uncultured Pseudohongiella sp.
TGCTCTCGCTGAACATCGGCTCGATTCCCGACACGAGCGGCATGCCCGGCGCCCTGGAACATACCGTCGGCGTCAAGCCCATAGACGGATTCCTGGCGGCCTGGGAGGACATCCGCGAGCAGGCCGTCCGGCGCTTGCAACAGGGTGAGGGCTACAAACTCGCGATAGTCGGCGGCGGGCCGGCGAGCGTCGAACTGGCCTGCGCGGCCCGGGCGCGAATCCTCAGGGACAGCGGCGCTACCGATGCCGAACTCTCGATCAACATCATTTCTGCTGCCGGCGAAGTGCTGCCTTCGCACAATCAGCAGGTGCGGGACTGGATACGCGGGGAATTGCAGCGCAAGGGCATCGAAATGCTCACCGGACATCACGTAACCGGCTTTGCGGCCAATACCGTGCATTGCGAGAACGGCGGCAAGATCGAGGCGGACAGCATCGTCGTCGCCACCGGCGCCACCTTGCCCGAATGGCCGGTGAAAGCCGGACTCGCGACGACCGCAGACGGCTTTCTTGAGGTCAATCGCCATTTGCAGTCCACCAGTCACGAATTCGTCTTTGTCGCCGGCGATGCGGCGACGATCCGCGACATGGAACGGCCCAAGTCGGGCGTGTACGCGGTGCGCCACGGCAAGCCGCTCGCCCGCAACCTGTTGCGCTACGCCACCGGCAGAAGACTGGTTCGCTTTACCCCGCAACGCCATGCGCTCGCAATGCTCAATCTCGGCGACGGCAGAGCGCTGGCTTCGCGCAACAGGCTGTTTTTCCGGGGCCGCTGGGTGTGGCGGCTGAAACACTGGATAGACCAGCGCTTTCTGCGCAAGTACCGCGACCTGCCGCAAATGCGGCAGGAACTGGCGATCGCAAGGGGGCTGGTGGACCGGCGGGAGGAACGCGAATTGCGCCGGCACGCCATGCGCTGCGGCGGCTGCGGCGCCAAGGTGGCGGGCAGCATCTTGCAGGAGGTGCTCGAAACGTTCCCGGCAACGGCGGGGATTATCGACAAGGGCGTCGAGGACGCGGCGCTCGTGCCGACTCCGGCGGGCCATGAACTGTGGCAGACCGTCGATCAGCTCAAGGCCTTCATCGACGATCCCTGGCTGTTCGCGAGAATCGCGACCTTGCATTGCCTCGGCGACATCCATGCCATGGGCGCGCAGCCGGACTCGGCCCTGGCGATCGTCGGCGTACCCTTCGCCAATCGTTCGATTACCCGCGGCCTGATGCGCGAACTGATGCTCGGCTGCACCATGACCCTGACCGAAGAAGGCTGCCGGTTGCTCGGCGGACACTCTTCCGAAACCGAAGAGCTGCAATTCGGATTGAGCGTCAATGGCCATGCCGAACCGGGCAAGACCTTGCGCAAGCAAGGCATGCAACAGGGCGACGTGCTGATCCTGAGCAAACCCCTCGGTACGGGCGCCTTGCTGGCGGCGGACATGCGTTATCAGGCAGGTCAGGTCTGGATGGAACGGGCTTTGCGCCAGATGCTTGTCTCCAACCGGGGCGCTGCCGCCATCTTTGCCGAACACGAGGCCAGCGCCTGCACCGACGTCACCGGCTTCGGGCTCGCGGGCCATCTGCTGGAGATGATCGTTTCCGGCCCGGTGAATCTTTATCCGGGGGATATTCCCGCCCTCGACGGCGCACTCGAATGCCTGGAACGCGGAGTCTTCAGTTCCCTGCACGCCGACAACAAGTTGACCGAAAGAGACATCGATGGCCCGGAAATGTTGCGCGAGTCCGCGCGATACGAGATGCTTTTCGATCCACAGACCGCGGGCGGGCTGCTCGCCGCGGTGCCCGAGACGCGAGCGAAATCCTGCCTTGCCGCATTGCATGAAGCCGGTCTCGATCGGGCCGCCGTGATCGGCCAGGCGGGCGATGCGGCCGACGGGCCCGCGAGAATCGTTCTGGTGTAGAGGCGACGCATGTCCAGATTGCCGGTCCTTGTAGTGCTCTATGCCCTTGCCGTGACAGCCTGGGCGCAGAATCCGGCGCCGTCGCCCGGAGCGGCGATCGATACGGAACTTGCGGCGCGCATGTTCCGGCGGGGCAACGTCTACAGCAATCTGGAGAGATACGAAGACGCCATCGAGGAATACCGCAAGGCGATCGCCGCCGATCCGAATTTCCTCGATGCGATCCGCAATCTGGCGAATG
>CAZUSL010000083.1:0-43740 GCA_964622925.1 uncultured Pseudohongiella sp.
AAAAGACCCTGAAGCGATACGAGGCTCTGCTCGGGCATCTCGACGATCTGTACGAGTTGTTCAAGGCGCTCCGAAAACGCCGCGGCGATTCCGGCTCGATCGAATTCGAGACCGTGGAGATGCGTATCGTGCTCGACGGCGGCGGGACCGTGCGCGACATCGTCCCCATTCAGCGCAATGACGCCCACCGCCTGATCGAGGAATGCATGCTTTGCGGCCACGTGGCGGCGGCGCGCCTGTTGCAGGAGTCAGGTCTGCCCGCCTTGTATCGCGTTCACCAGGGACCGGACGAGGAAAAGCTCGGCGACCTGCGCGAATACCTGCGCGGCCTCGGGCTCACGCTCAAGGGAGGCGGCAATCCGCGGCCCGTGGACTATCAGCGCCTGCTCGGCCAACTCGCCGGCCGGCCTGACCGCGAACTGCTGCAAACGCTGTTGATCCGCTCGCTTTCCCAGGCGGTCTATCAGCCGGAGAACATCGGCCATTTCGGCCTCAACTTCCCGGGATACGCGCATTTCACGTCGCCGATTCGCCGCTATCCCGACTTGCTCGTACATCGCGCAATTCGATTCCTGATTCGCAATCGCGCCCAGGGCGCGCGCAAGCTTGCTCCGGGGAAAATCTATCCCTACAACCGCTTTGCCATGGAAGAACTCGGCGAGCTTTGCTCCGCCGCCGAACGCCGGGCCGACGCCGCCGGATACCAATCGGTCAACTGGCTCAAATGCGAATACATGCGCGGTCATGTCGGCGACGAATTCGAAGGCATCGTCAGCGCGGTAACCGGATTCGGCCTGTTCGTGCAATTGAAGGACTTCCGAATCGACGGGCTCGTACATGTCAGCGCATTGGGCGATGACTATTACCGTCACGATCCGGTGCAGCATTTCCTCGAAGGCGAACGCAATGGGGTGATCTATCGGCTTGGCGATCCGGTCAGCGTCCAGGTGATCAGCGTGATTCCCGAAGAGCAGAAAATCGAGTTGCGCCTGGCAGGGGCGAGCGAAGAGGCCGACAATAACGGACCCGGCAACCGGCGCAACCGCCGCGGCAGAAAGCGGAGTTCGCCCGGCGGCGCCCGCCGCGGTCCGGCAGGCCGCAGACGAAGATGAGCGAGTCACTTCAGGTATACGGTCTGCACGCACTCGCCGAGATTCTCGGCCGCAATCCGTCGGCGGTGAAGGAATTGCTGCTGTTGCGAGGAAGGACCGACCGGCGATTCAGGACCCTGCGCGAAAAGGCCGAGGGCATCGGCATTCCCTGTCGCGAACTCGAACGGAGCGAACTCGACGCCCTGGCTTCCGGAAAGCACCAGGGAGTGATCGCCATCGTCGGCGATGACGCGCCGGCGCCCTCTCTCGACGAACGCGGATTGTTTGAGTTGCTGGCAACGAGACGAACCGAGGCCTTCCTGCTCATACTCGACTCGATCACCGACCCGCACAATCTCGGCGCCTGTCTGCGCAGCGCAGACGCCGCCGGGGTAGATGCCGTGGTCATTCCCACCAACAAGTCCGTGCGGGTCAACGCCACCGTGCGCAAGATCGCCAGCGGCGCCGCCGAAACCGTTCCCGTGGTTACCGTCACCAATCTCGCGCGTTTTCTCGACCGGCTCAAGCAATCGGGAATCTGGGTTGCCGGCGCCGCAGAGGACGCCCAGGCCGCCATCTTCGATCAGGATCTGACCGGACCTATCGCTCTCGTCCTCGGCTCGGAAGGCAGGGGCATCCGCCGCCTGGTGCGGGAAAAATGCGACTATCTCGTCGCCATCCCCATGGGCGGTTCATTGAACAGCCTGAATGTTTCCGTGGCGGCCGGCATCTGCCTGTTCGAAGTCGTGCGGCAACGCCGCGCATAGCCCCGTCGCTATTGCATCCCCAGATCGCTTTCACTAGAATGCGCGGTCTTTACGCGGAGCAGTGCTTCGCGCCGCAGCAACTCCTTGCCTTACCACCGCGGCGCCCGCTGGTTGGAAAGCTGAAACCGAGAGGAGTCTTGATGAGACACTACGAAGTCGTATTCCTGGTGCATCCCGACCAGTCCGCGCAAGTGCCCGGCATGGTCGAGCGCTACACGCAACTTATCGCCGACAGCGGCGGCACGGTCCATCGCATGGAGGACTGGGGCCGGCGTCAACTCGCCTATCCGATCAACAAGATCCACAAGGCGCATTACATCCTGATGAACGTCGAATGCGGCCGGGAAGCGCTGCAGGAACTCGGCACGCTGTTCCGCTACAACGACGCGGTGATTCGCGACCTGTTCATGAAGAAGCAGGAAGCGGTTACCGAGGAATCGCTTATCCTGAAGGGCGAGCGTGAGTCTCGCGAGCGCAAGGCAAGGGCCGAACAGCGGCGCAAGTTGCGCGAGCAGGAAGTCGCTGAACAGGAGGCCGCGGAACAGGAAGCGGCAAAGGCCGGAGAAGAATCGGATGACGCGGAGGCGCCCGAACAGGAAGTAGCCGCCGAGGACGAAACAGCGGCGGAAGCGGAGCAGGAAGCGCAAGAGGAGCCGACAGCCGCTGAAGATGCGGTCGAAGAAGCCCAGGAGTCTCCGGAAGCGGCTGAAGAGGCGCAGGCATCCGAACCGGAAGAGCCTGCGGCAGAGGCAGAGGCAGAGGCCCCCGCCGAGGCGGAAGAAAAGCCCGCGAAGAAAACGACCCGGAAAACCACGAAGAAAACCACGAAGAAAGCCGCGGAAGAATCCGCTGAGGAGACTGCAGAATGAGTCGATATTTCCGGCGGCGCAAGTTTTGCAAATTCACCGCCGAAGGCACGAAGGAGATCGATTACAAGGATCTGGAAACCTTGAAAGCGTATATCTCCGAAACCGGGAAGATCATTCCCAGCCGCATAACCGGCACCAAGGCGCGCTATCAGCGCCAGTTGGCGACGGCGGTGAAGCGCGCGCGGTACCTGGCGCTGATTCCCTACACGGACAGCCACCAGGTATAGAAAACGGTTTAGAAAACCATGTTACGCGGCCTTGCCGAATTCGTAATGGCAGGACGCAAACAGGCCGTGCTGGCAATCGTCCTGCTCGGCCTGCCGCCGCTGGTGAACATGCTCACGCCCGCGCTGGTGGCAATGGTGGGAATGCGCAAAGGCATGACGGCCGGATCGGCCATGTTGCTCTGGGCGCTGTTGCCGGCCGGCGTCTGGTTGCTGCTTTGGGGAAACGCGTTCCCGCTGCTGTTGCTGTTCGGCGTCTTCGTGCTCGCGGTCGTGTTGCGGGCCACGGAGTCCTGGCAGAATGTGCTGCTTGCGGGAATCGGCGTCGGCGCGATGTTCGAGTTTTACCTGCGCGCGCAGCCGGCCATGCTCGACCTGGTGTTCGAGCAACTTGAACTGTACGTTCGCGCCAATAATCTGGAAGGCGTGCAACTCGATGAAGTGCGGGAGGTGATGACCACCTTCCTGGCCGCGTTCTACATGGCCCTGTCAGTTGCGCTGCTGATGCTGGGGCGGTCGATGCAGGCGATGTTGTACAACCCGGGCGGATTCAGGGAGGAATTTCATGCCTTGCGGATCGGTCAGACCTCGAC
Source organism: uncultured Pseudohongiella sp. (assembly GCA_964622925.1). GTDB lineage: Bacteria > Pseudomonadota > Gammaproteobacteria > Pseudomonadales > Pseudohongiellaceae > UBA9145. Next base: position 3,545 of record CAZUSL010000083.1, read on the forward strand.
GCTTGTCCTGGTCGGCATGATCCTGCTGGTCAATATTGTGGAAGGCCTGCCGGAGGCGTGGATTTTCTATCTGGCCGCGCCCTTCGCGTTCGCCGGGCTGGCCCTGGCTCACGCGCTGGTGGCCCGGAAGAACGCTTCGGTCTTCTGGTTGGTGGCGATGTACATGTTACTGATCTTCCCCACCATGATGTACCTGCTCATCCTGGTGGCGATCGTCGACAGTTGGTATGACTTTCGCGCGCGCGTGCCGAAAAGCGGTTGAGCGGAGCGGAATGAATTGAGGAATATGCGATGAACATAATTCTGCTGGAAAAAATCGCCAAGCTCGGCGACATCGGCGAGGCCGTCAAGGTCAAGTCCGGCTACGCCCGGAACTTCCTGTTTCCACAGGGTAAGGCCGTACCCGCGACCAAGGCGAACCTGGAAGAATTCGAGCAGCGCCGCGCGGAATTGCTCGCCGCGCACAACGAGAAGATCGCCCAGGCCCAGAGTCGGGCCGGGAAGCTGGCGGGTGTGTCCATCGCCATCGAGGTGAACGCCAGCGACGAAGGCCGCCTGTTCGGTTCGGTCGCTGCCCGCGACGTCGCCGAAGCCGTCAACGAGAAGGCCGGCAGTGACCTCGCCAGATCCGAAGTGATCCTGCCCGGCGGCTCGATTCGCCAATGCGGCGACTATGAAGTCATCGCCGATCTCGGCTTCGAAGTGACCGCGACTTTCGCGTTATCGGTCATCAGCCGCGGGGCTCCGGTGCAGTTCGATGACGAAGAGGGCGAGGCCGAACCCGATGCGTCAGCCGCAGCCGAAGCATCGGCCGACGAAGGCGCCGAAACAGCAGCGGAAGCGCCCGCAGACGAAGCCGGGACCGCCGCGGACGAGGGAGAAAAGCCGGCGGAGGAATAATGAGCGGCGTTGATCCATTGGATGAACTGCTGCGCCTCGCTCCGGTCGGCGCGAATCTGGATTCGAACCGACGCAATCGATACTCTCTTACTCGCGAACTCGCGTACGAATCTGGCGGCTGTCTGGCGAACCGGCCGATTCTGTTCTGCGGCTACAACCCTTCGACCGCCGACGAAACCGTCGACGACCGCACGCTCCGGCGCGAAATCGCCTTCGCCAAAGACTTGGGAGCGACCTATCTGGTCAAAGTGAACCTGCTGTCCCAGCGGGCCACGAAGCCGGAGAAAATAGATTTTGCCGAGGTTGAGCGAAGCTTCAAGAAAAACGTATCGCTCGTTTCCGAGCTGTCTGCTCTGACTCTTCAGGCGGGCGGAAAGATCATCGCCGCCTGGGGCGTTCCCAAAGGGCGGAAGAACGTTCGGGCGTTGGCGGCAAAAGCGCAAGACCTGCTTATCGGCAAGAGCGAGTTCGCCCAGCACTGGCAAACTCTCGGCCTCACCAGGAACGGCCACCCCCGGCACCCGCTATATCTACCCAAGACCGCGTGGAAGAACTTGACGCATTTTCAGGGTTCCTGTTGTAGCTGATTTTCGGGCGGGTGGAAGAAGCGGACCAATTCTTCGAGGGCGCCGACGCGCACTTCCACGGCGGCCATGCGCTCCCGCAATTGCGCGATGAGTTCTCCGTTGCGGTCGATTCGTTCGCCGTTCGCCTCGATTTTTGGCTCAAGCCTCTCGATAATCTGTTCCGTATGGTATTCCGCGGTCGCATTCATGTGGGCGATTGCTGATTGGTACAGCACCCACCCGCCCCCGGCGGCTACGATCAATTGACCGATGGCGATAATCAGCATTGCGGTTATGACTTGTTGCGGCAATTCGGGCATTGGCATCTGCATCTTCAAGACCTCCTTGGCGAGGGGTTGCTTTCCGTGCCCTTTCATATAGGACGGGTTGCCTTGAAAAGGCAAGTTTTCAGCAAAATTAGTCAGGAAGGCCGTGCCCCGGCCAGCCGTTGTTGGCGGTCGTGGACCGACCGGCGGAAGAGTTCCCGGGATGGTGCGGGCGAATTGCATTGAGGTCGGGCATATCGCCGGTCTTTGTAGTACACTGCTTTTGCGGCAGCGTTTTTGCGCTCCTGTAACATATTGATATAAATAGATAATTTCGGTAGCCGAGCGAGCCCGCCAATTGGGCCGCACCACCGCCGGAAGTCCGGATCATGGCCACAGCAGCGCAGCCCTTCCCAGGTCCAGCAGACGACTCCGAGCCGCGGCAACTGAGCGTTCCCCCCCATTCCCGCGACGCCGAGCAGGCTGTGCTCGGCGGTCTCATGCTTGACAGCAACGCCTGGTACGACGTTTCCGATGTGCTTCAGCTTGAGGACTTCTATTTCCCCGAGCATCGGCAAATCTTTGAAGCGATTGTCGAGCAGGACAAACAGAGCAAACCCATCGATGTACTCACCTTGGCCGACGCGCTGATCGCTCGCGGCAAGCTCGACGCGGCCGGCGGGGCTGACTATCTTGGCGATCTTGCCGAAAACGCCCGCGGCACGGCGAATCTGCGGCATTACGCCGAGATCATTCGCGACCGGGCGATCTTGCGCAGCCTGATCAGCGCCGGCAACAAGATCATCGACAATTGCTACAACACCGATGGCGCCCCGGTCGAGGACATTCTCGACCAGGCCGAGCGGCGCATCTTCGGCATCGCTGACGATCGTCCAAGCAATGACGGGCCGGAAGAACTCAAAAACCTGGTGGGCAAGGCCGTCGAGCGAATTGAAGAGCTAACGAAGCTGAAAGGAGATCTGACGGGGTTGGCCAGCCCGTTCGAGGATTTGAACCAGTACACGGCGGGCTGGCAGAACTCGGACCTGATCGTTGTCGCAGCGCGGCCCGCCATGGGCAAGACCGCTTTCGCCCTCAATCTGGTGGAACACGCGATTCTGCATCAGGATTTGCCCCTGCTCGTGTTCAGCTTCGAGATGTCCTCCCAGAGTCTGGTGTTCCGCCTGCTGGCTTCGAGCGCCCGTATCAACCAGTCCCATGTCCGGAAGGGCAAATTGTCGCGGGAGGAATGGCCGCGTTTTCGAGCGGCCGTGCAGAAACTCAAGGAACACAACTTGTATATCGACGACAGTTTCGGTCTGACGCCCAATGAGATGCGCTCCCGCGCCCGCCGCATCGCCCAGATCAACGGCGGCAAAATCGGCATGATTGTCGTGGACTATTTACAACTCATGCACCTGAAAGGTTTCAAGGAAGGACGCGTTAACGAGATTTCCGAGATTTCCCGGTCGATGAAACAAATGGCGCGGGAATTCGACTGTCCCGTGGTCGCCTTATCGCAATTGAATCGGGAGGTCGACAAGCGGCCCAACAAACGGCCGCAAATGTCCGATTTGCGCGAGTCGGGCGCCATCGAACAGGACGCCGACTTGATCCTGTTCCTGTACCGCGCGGAACAATATGACGGGGAGAGCACGAAAGAAGACGAGAAGGGCGTCGCGGAAGTCATCATCGGCAAGCACCGCAATGGCGAAACCGGCACGGTGAAACTGAGTTTCCTCAAGGAATTTACCCGTTTCGAAAGCCTCGCCAAGCCCGAGTACCTAGGGCAATATTCGGGCGAATAAGGAATTTTCGCCGCGACCATGCCATCTCACAAACGAGCCTGGGCCACCATCGACCTCGCAGCCTTGCGGCACAATCTCGGCCTTGTGCGCGAACTCTGCCCCGAAGCCGGCATCATCGCCGTGGTCAAGGCCGACGCTTACGGCCATGGCATGGCCGAATGCGCCGAGGCATTGCGCGACGGCGAAGCGGGCATCTGCGGCTTCGCCGTGGCGACCATGGACGAAGCGCGCCGCTTGAGGGAGCTGCAGCCGGACTTGCCGATCCAATGCCTGAACGGATTCCGCGACAGCGACGAATTGCAGGATTGCGCAACGCTCGATTTCCAGCCCGTCCTGCATGAGGAGAACCAGTTGCGCCTGTTGCGCGAGTTCGGCATGGAACAGGACGGGCGCCTGACGGTCTGGCTGAAGCAGAACACGGGGATGAACCGGCTCGGACTGTCCACGGCGGACTGCCTGGCCGCGGGCGCGGAACTGGGTCGGCGCGAAGACCTGGAAATCCGGCTGATGTCGCATCTGGCCTGGGCCGACGATCTCGACGATCCGGGTTCGGCGGCCTTTACCCAGGAGCAGCTCCTCGCTTTCGAACATCTGCATCGCGATCTTGCCTCCGAACTCGGCGCGCCCCCGCCAAGCAGCATGTCGGCTTCTTCGGGCATTCTGTGCCTGCCCGACGCCCATTACGATTTCGTTCGCCCCGGCATCATGCTCTACGGCAGTTCGCCCCTGGCCGGCAGCAGCGCCGCCGAACTCGGACTGCGCCCGGTCATGAGCTTGCGCGCGCGGCTGCTTGCCGTACGCGAAGTGAAGGCCGGCGAAGCCGTCGGCTATGGCGCGACCTGGCGCTTCCCGCGCGATACGCGCATGGGCGTGGTTTCCATCGGCTATGCGGACGGATATCCGCGCTCGGCGGTCAACGGTACGCCGGTGCTCGTCGCCAGCGGTGGCGGCTGGGAGCCTTGCAAGCTCGTGGGCCGCGTGTCCATGGACATGATCACGGTGGACCTTGGCGAACTGGATGACGTGGAGCCGGGCAGCGAAGTCGTTCTCTGGGGCGAAGGACTCGACGCGGACGAAGTCGCCGCGCGCGCGGGCACGATCGCATACGAACTTTTCACCCGCGTCACCGCGCGGGTGCCGAAACTTCATATCTGAAGGCATCGCCCGTGGCCAAAGCGAAAACCGCCTTCGTATGCAGTGACTGCGGCGCCGACTACGCCAAATGGCAGGGGCAATGCGGCGCCTGCAATGCCTGGAATACCCTGGTGCAATTCAATCCGGGCCCGGCCGAAAGCGGCCGAGGCGCGCGCAGGCAGGGCTACGCCGGCGCGCAAAGCGAAGTGACGCAACTCGCCGATATCGATCTCGACGAATTGCCCAGATTCTCCAGCGGGCTGACTGAACTCGACCGGGTTCTCGGCGGCGGCCTCGTCTCCGGTTCGGTCGTGTTGGTCGGCGGCAATCCGGGCGCCGGCAAGAGCACCTTGCTGTTGCAGGTCATGTGCGTGCTGGCCGGGCAGGACAGGCAGGCGCTCTATGTCACCGGCGAGGAGTCCCCGCAACAGGTGGGCATGCGCGCGCGCCGGCTGCAATTGCCGCGGGACAATCTCAAGTTGCTCTCGGAAACCGGCGTCGAGGAGATTCTCAAGGCCGCCGCCCGGCACAAGCCTGAACTACTGGTGGTGGATTCCATCCAGGTGATGCATAGCGCGGAAATTCCTTCCGCGCCGGGCAGCGTGACCCAGGTGCGGGAATGCGCGGCCCACCTGATCCAGTACGCCAAGCAGACCGACACCGTGCTGTTCCTGGTCGGCCATGTGACCAAGGAAGGCAATCTCGCCGGGCCCAAGGTGCTTGAGCACATGATCGACTGTTTCCTCATGCTCGAAGGAAGCAACGAATCGCGCTATCGCATCTTGCGCGCGCACAAGAACCGCTTCGGCGCCGTCAACGAACTCGGCGTCTTCGCCATGACCGAAACCGGCCTGAAGGAAGTGCGCAATCCTTCCGCGATCTTTCTCGCCCGGGCCGAGGAGGAAGCGCCGGGGTCGCTCGTGGTCGCCTTGTGGGAGGGCACTCGTCCGCTGCTGGTCGAGATCCAGGCCCTGGTCGACGCCAGCGCATTGGGTAATCCGCGCCGCGTCGCGGTGGGGCTCGAACACAACCGGCTCGCGATGCTGCTCGCGGTGTTGCATCGCCATGGCGGCCTGTTCATGGCCGACCAGGACGTTTTCGTCAACGTGGTCGGCGGGGTAAAGGTATCCGAGACCAGCGCCGACCTGGCGCTGTTGCTGGCCGTTGTTTCCAGCTTTCGCGATCGGCCCCTGCCGCGGGATCTGATCGTATTCGGCGAAGTAGGCCTGGCCGGCGAAATCCGCCCGGTTCCCGGCGGCCAGGAACGCCTGCGCGAAGCCGCCAAGCACGGCTTCCGCCACGCCATCGCACCCAGCGCCAACGCGCCGCGCAAACCGCTTGCCGGTCTGGAAGTGCATGGAGTGACAAATGTTTCCCAGGCTCTCGAAGCCGCGGAAAATCTTACGCGGGAGCGTTCTCGAAGTCCTGCTTGATGGTGCGGGCGCTCCAATAGTAGTGGGCGGCGCACCAGACATTGACCATCACCGTGATCGCCATGGCGTAGCGCAGGGCGTCGTTGCCGAACGAAGGCTCAAGCGCGTCGCTGACGAATCCCGTGATCATCGGGCCGAGACCGAGGCCGATCAGGTTGAGTACGAACAGCAGCACCGCCGTGCCCATGGCGCGCATGCGCAAGCCGACCAGGAATTGCGTCGAGGCCAGGCAGGGGGCCAGGTACCAGCCGCCGCAAAACACCGGTAAAAGATACGAATAGGCGGCGATGTAGCCGTTCGGCATGAGCAGCAAGGTGTTCAGCGCGAAGGGAATCGCGATCACGGTAGAAATGAAGGGAATCCAGACGTACCAGGTCTTGTCTCCGGTCCGCTTCGCCGTGCGGTCGGAAATCCAGCCGCCGAAATACGTGCCCGCGAGACCGCCGATGCCTGCAACCAGGCCGTAATACCAGCCGATGTCGATGATGGGCATGCCATGCACGCGGCCGAGGAACAGCGGCATGAAATTGCCCATGCCGTAGGTAACGAAGGCGTGCAGGGCGCAGGCAAACGAAAGGTGGCGGAAGGACTTGCGCTGCCAGAGAAATCCCAGCACCTGCAAGAATCCCGGTGGCGTCGCATCGCGGCGCGCCTCCGCCATCCCCCGCGGCGGCTCCTTGATGAACAGGCGCACGAGCACGGCGAGCAGCAGGCCTGGGAGGCCCACGACCACGAAGGCCGTGCGCCAGTCGAACATTTGCACCAGATAGGCGCCGCCGACGGTGCTGACGAGAATGCCGCCGTATACGCCGAGCGAATAGATCGAAAGCGCGGTGGCGCGCTGCTCCACCGGGAAGATGTCGGAAACGATCGAGTGGGCCGGCGGCGAGCCGCCGGCTTCGCCGACCCCGACGCCGAATCGCGCCATGAACAACTGGGCGAAGTTCTGCGCCGCCCCGCATAGCACCGTCATCGTGCTCCAGACGGTGACCGCGAGGGCGATGATGTTGCGCCGGTTGCCGAGGTCGGCCCAGCGTGCGATGGGAATGCCGAGTGTAGTGTAGATGGCGGCGAAGGCGAGGCCCGACAGCATGCCGAACTGGCCGTCGCTGAGTTGCAGGTCCTCGATGATGTATGCCGCCAGGACATTGATTACCTGCCGGTCGATGAAGTTGAAAACGTATACGACCGTGAGCAGCCCCAATACGAAATAGCGGTATGCGGGCTTGCGGTAGGCTCTGGCAATTGCCTGTTGCGTGTCGGTCAATGTAGACCCGACATCGGTCCTGTCGGCGATTCCGTTACTCATTTTGCCGGGCCTCGATGGTTTCGTCCGCGGGACGCGCTATGCGGGCACGCCGGATGAAAGCATTTATTCCCGGGCAAGTCTACGAATGAGTACGGCGCCGAGAGCGGTCCGTTTCGTATTCAATTGTGGAACCAGAATTCGACTTCGGTGGTGTCTTCGAGAAATTCCGCCGCGTGTATCGTCCCGGCGGGCACATGATACCAGTCCCCCGGCCCGAGGCGCTCGGACTTGCCTTCCATGGTGAGCAGGATCGCTCCACGGGTTACGACGCCGACGTTGTCGGTTTCGTGATGATGGGGCTCAAGCACCGTGCCCGCGGTATACGTCGCGAATACGACATCGCAGCCTTCGGCGTCCAGTTTCAACGCGCCCTCGTGTCCCGCGAGCGGCGGCAGCCGGCGGATCGGCTCGGGGAATACGGTGTTTTTCGGCATGGCTGTCCTCTGATAGAATCGTCCGGTCGGGGGGATTCGATTATCACATGCCTGTAAGCAGACGTGAATTTCTGAACTTGCTCGCCGCGGCAGGGGGCGCCGGGGCGGTTGTCAAGGCGGGCGCGGCGCTCGGAATCATGCCGGCCGACGCGGCAGCCTCGACGCTGGACCTGGCCGCCGGCAACGGCCGCAGCGCGGTAATCCTCGGCGGTGGCATTTCGGGACTCGCAACCGCCTACGAACTCGGCAAGGCGGGATGGGATTGCACCGTTCTCGAAGCCTCCCACCGCTGCGGCGGCCGCATCTTCACCGTGCGCCATGGCACGCTCATCGACGAACTCGGCAACCGGCAATATTGCGAGTTCGACGACGAGCCTCACATGTACTTCAACGCCGGGGCCGCGCGCATTCCCAATACCCACCGCACCTTGCTCAGTTATTGCAAGGAACTCGGCGTCGAACTCGAAATCTTCATCAACGAGAACAAGACCTGCTGGGTGCAGGACGACGCCCTGCTCGGCGGCAAGCCCGTCCGCAACATCGAATACACGACCCACATGCGCGGATTTGTCGCCGAATTGATGGCCAAGGCCATGCACGAATCCGACATGGACGAACCCTTTACCGAAGCGGAAGCCGAAATTCTGCTCGGCATGATTCGCAGCTTCGGGGACCTGTCCGAAGACAATGTCTACCGCAGCAGCTTCAATGCCGGCTACTCTTCCGGCGGTTTTATCAACGAGGGCGTACAGAAGGACATCATCGCCTTCCGCGACTTGCTCAAGACGCCGTTCGCGATGAGGCTGCTGAGCACCAACGAAGGCGAAACCGGCCCCATCCTGCTGCAAGCCCGGGGCGGCATGGACCGGATAACGGAAGGATTCCTGCGCCAGGTCGGCGACCGCGTCAGTTACCGCGCCATGGTCGCATCGATCCAGGTGCGCGACGACGGCGTTGAAGTCGCCTACGACCAGGACGGCGCGCGCCGGCAGATCCGGGCCGACTATTGCTTCAACTGCATTCCGACTCACCTCGTCACGGGTCTCGATCACAATTTCCCCGCCGATTACGTGCGGGCGCTGAAATTCGTGCTCCGCGGCGAAGCCTACAAGGCCGCTTTCCAGGCAAGGGAGCGCTTCTGGGAGAAGCAGGACATCTACGGCGGCATTTCCTGGATGAACAACCGCAGCCAGCAGATCTGGTATCCCGTGGCCGGCATCCACCGGCAGAAGGGCGTCATTCTTGCCGCTTACGATTACGGCGGCGGCATGTACCACACCCGCATGACGCAACAGGAGCGCGTCGAAGCCCATCTCGCCGACGGCGAGAAAGTGCATCCCGACTATCGCAATCTCGTCGAAAAGCCCGTCACCGTGGGCTGGCATCGCATGAACCACATGCTCGGCTGTTCCGCGCGCTGGAGACGCAGCTTCCGCGAAGGCTGGACCGGCGAGACCGAAGAACTCTACCGCACGCTGCAAGCGCCGGTGAACGGCAGGCATTACATGATCGGCGACCAGGTCAGCATGCGTTCGGCCTGGATGGAAAGCGCGCTGCTTTCGGCGCACTGGGCCATGAACGACGTCGACCGTCGCCTGCGGAATGCGCCGGCATGATTCGCCTTGCGCTGATCTGCCTTCTGTGCGCCGCCTCCCTGGCGTCGGCGGCGGAGCGCGAGCCTTTTGACGACCGTTATTGCACCACCTGTCACGGCGCGGACGGACGCGGCAACGAAGGCGTGCAGGCGCCGCGGCTCGCGGGCATGGAGCCCTGGTATCTGAAGCGGCAACTCGAGAACTACCGGGACGGCATCCGCGGCACGCATCCCGACGATATCGAAGGCGTCGCCATGCAGCCCATGGCCGCCATGCTGACGGACGAGTCCATACAGGATATTATCGAGTGGGTAGGCGGTTGGAACTACGTTCCCGCGGAACATACGATCAGCGGTGACATCGACGCCGGCAGGGCGCTTTATCAGCCTTGCGCCACCTGCCACGGCACGGGCGCCGAAGGCAACGAGGCGCTGGGAGCGCCGGCCCTGGCGGGGCAGAACGACTGGTACATGGTCACCCAGCTCAGGAACTTCCTGGCCGGATACCGCGGTGTACACCCGCAGGATGTCTATGGCGCGCAGATGCGCGTGATGACCACGGGGCTGAACGGCGAGAACGATATCAATAACGTGGTCGCCTACATAAACAGCTTGTCCGAGTAACAGCGGCCGCAAGGCGGTCAGCGGCCGGTTCAGAGCAGCCGGCGGGGAGAATTCGCATGTCCTCGATGGCTATTTTCAATCTCGTCATTTTTGCCGCCCTGCTGGGCTTTCTGTTCCAGTTGGCGCGCCGCGACATGGGACTGTCGCGCCGGGTGCTGATCGGACTGCTGATCGGCACGGGCTACGGCTTCTATCTGCAATTCGTTTTCGGTTCCGGTACGGAAGTCACCGGACAGACGATCGAATGGACCAATGTCATCGCCAACGGCTATGTCAACCTGTTGCGGCTGATCATCATGCCGCTGGTGCTGGTCATGATGATCGCTGCGGTGGTCAAGGTGCAGGAGATCCGTTCGCTCGGCAAGATCGGCGGCTCGATCGTCGGCCTGCTCGTGGGAACGACCGTGATCGCCGCCCTGGTCGGCATCGCCATGGCTTCGATTTTCGGCCTCAATGCCGGCGAACTCGCCACCGGACCGGCGGAACTGGCGCGGGCCGAAGTGCTCGAATCGCGCCAGGGCACGATCGCCGACATGACCTTTCCGCAACTGCTGGTCAGCTTCATTTCCAGCAATATCTTCCTTGACCTTACCGGCGCGCGCGACACTTCCATCATCGCCGTGGTGGTCTTTGGCCTCTTGATCGGCATCGCCGCGCTGCTCGTCTGCGAGGATGATCCGGAGCAGGGTCCACGCATCCGCGGTTTCCTCGACTCGGCCCAGGCCGTCATCATGAAGCTGGTGCATATCGTCATGGCGCTGACGCCTTATGGCGTGCTGGCGCTGATGACGCGCGTCATCGCCACGTCCGACGGCAACGCCATCGTCACCCTGATCGGATTCGTGGTCGCATCCTATATTGCCATCGCCATCATGTTCGTCGTGCACGCCTTCATGATCGGACTGATCGGCGCCAATGTGCCCGATTACTTTCGCAGGGTCTGGCCGGTGCTGACCTTCGCGTTCGTCACCCGCAGTTCGGCCGCGACGATTCCGCTGACGATTCGCGCCCAGGTCGAGGAATTGAACGTGGCGCCTCCGGTCGCCAACATCGCCGCTTCCTTCGGCGCCACCATCGGACAGAATGGCTGCGCGGGCATCTATCCGGCGATGCTGGCGGTGATGGTCGCGCCGACCATGGGCGTCGATATCGATTTCGGATTCATCGCCAGCCTGGTTCTGATCATCGCCATCGGCTCCTTCGGCATCGCCGGAGTCGGCGGCGGCGCCACCGCCGCGGCGCTGGTGGTGTTGCCGGCCATGGGCTTCCCGGTCACCGTGGCGGCCTTGCTCATTTCCATTGAGCCGCTGATCGACATGGCGCGTACGGCGCTGAACGTCAACGGCGCCATAACCAGCGGCATGATTACCCAGCGATTCCTCGGCGCGGAAGCCGGGGGAGCCGAAGCCGCAGCACCATCACATCAATGATTGAGGAATATCCCATGCAAGCATTCAAAACCGCTTTCTTCATCCTGGCACTTGCGTTTACGCCGCTGGCCGCCGCGCAGGAAATCACCCGGCATAACGAAGGCAACCTGTTCTATACCGCCATTACCATTCCGCCGGGCGCCGAAACCCTGTACCTGAGCGGCTCAGGCGCGCGGCCGCAGGAAGACGGCACCTGGGGCGACATTCGCCAGCAGGCCGTCGATACCTTCAGCCGCTTCAGGGACACGCTGGAAGGGCTGGGCTGGTCGATGAGCGATGTCGTGCAAGTGCGGGTATTCGCCGTGGCCGATGAAAACGGCGAAGTGGATTTCGCGGCATTCAACGAAGGGTATCTCGAATTCTTCGGCACCGAGGAAAATCCCAACAAGCCCGTGCGATCGTTCCTGGAAATAGCCGACCTGGTAGTGGATGGCTGGCTGCTGGAAATCGAGATTCGGGCAGCGCGCATGCCCTGATCGTGCGCGACCTGCTCCCGCATCGGCGCTTTCGGGCCTGATGATGAAGATCGGCAGGATTTTCCCGGTTGCGCTTCTGTGCGCCTGTTTGCAGGCCTGCGGGCCCGAGGCGGGCGCACAGTCCGTTTATGAGACTTCGATCGCCGACTTGCAGCGGATGCTCGCAGGCGGCGAAGTCACTTCCGTACAACTCGTCGAGCAATATCTGGCGCGGATCGAAGCCTATGACCGCGCCGGTCCGCGCCTGAACAGCATCGTGCGGGTCAATCCCGCCGCGCGCGAGATCGCGGGCCAACTCGACCGCGAACGCGCGGCAAGCGGCCCGCGCGGACCCTTGCACGGCATCCCGGTGCTGGTGAAGGATAACTACAACACGACCGACATGCCGACCACCGGCAGTTCGGTGGCGCTGGCGGATTTCGTTCCCAACGCGGCAGCGACCCAGGTCGAGAAGCTGGTTGCCGCGGGCGCCGTCGTGCTGGCGAAAACCAGCTTGCACGAATACGCCTATGGCATCACCAGCGTCAATTCGCTGACCGGCCAGACGCGCAATCCCTACGATTACCGGCGCGTGCCCGGCGGCTCCAGCGGCGGCACCGGCGCGGCGGTGGCGGCAAGCCTCGGGGCGGTCGGCATGGGCTCGGACACTTGCGGATCGATCCGCATTCCCTCGGCTTTCAATAACCTGGTGGGTCTGCGGCCGAGCAAGGGCGCCTCGAGCATTCACGGCGTGATGCCGCTGTCGCATACCCAGGACACCGCAGGACCGCTGGCCCGCAATATCGACGATCTGGCCATCGTGCTCGACGTCGTGTCCGGCTACGACGCCAACGATCCCGCGACCGAGGCCGTGCGCGGCATGCCGCCGACTCGCTTTCGCGAAAGGCTCGGCGAAGTCAGCCTCGAAGGTCTCCGTTTCGGCAGGCTCGACAGTTATTTCGAGCGCGCCGACGGCGCCACCCGCGGCGTCATCGAAGACGCGCTCGAATGGCTCGAAGAGCAAGGCGTGACCGTCGTTTCGGTGGAAATTCCCGAAGTGGCCGATCTGATCGGCCGCTCCGGCGTGATCGGACACGAATTCCGCAGCGATCTCGATCGATATCTCGAACAGTTCGGCAGCGAACGGATCGCGGGATTGGCGGACATCGTCGATCTCGGGCTCTACCATCAGGCCGTTACCGGGCAATTGACCCGCTCGCGCGAGACCGGGCGCGACGAAGAAGCTTACCAGGAGGCGCTGGCGATGCGCGGCGAATTGCGAACGGCGGTCGAGCAGGTATTCGGGGACAACGAACTCGATGCCATCGTCTACCCCACCATCGGGCAGATTCCCGTATTCATCGGCGAATCCCAGCCCGGCAACAATTGCAGCATCGCCGCCAATTCGGGACTGCCAGCGCTCTCGCTGCCCGCCGGATTCAGCGACTCGGGTCTGCCGGTCGGCATGGAATTGCTCGCCGGATTTCTCGAAGACGAGCGCCTGCTCGCTATCGGCCACGCATTCGAATCGGGCTACCCCCGGCGCCAGGCGCCGGCCGTAACGCCTGAACTTGTCGACGGTGCGCCGCCGCCGTTACAAACGAGCATATTGCAAGTCGATGGAGAAGGCTTTAGCTTGCAGGGTGAAATTCGCATAGACGCGGTGCTGAATCGACTTGAATACGAATTGCGACTGAGCGGCGCCGGCGATGTAAGTGCCGTAGTGCTCGCGCTCGACGAGGGTTCCGCGCCGGCGGCGCTGAATCTGATGGGCCCGGATGCGGAAGCCGCCGCCGGCGGCGAATTCATGACGCCGCGGCTGCGGCAGGCGGCCGCGGATCAGTCGCTGCGGATAAGAGTGTTCGGCTCGCGGCTGCCGCCGGAAGGCGTTGCGTTCCCGGTAGTTCTCGATAACTGATAACGATTAGGCGCGAATCCCGGAGGATGACCATGTTGACCAGAGTTTTCGCATTCGGTGCGGCCCTGTTGGCCGGCACCGCCTGTTTTGCCCAGTCCGGCGAAATCGTTCCCGATTTCGACTATTTCATGAACGAGGTGCAGCCCATCTTCCTGGCGAAACGGGAAGGCAACGTGCGCTGCATTCAATGCCATTACCGGTCGAGCAATTTTCGCCTGCAGACACTTGAGGAAGGCGAGTTTTTCTGGACCGAGGAACAGTCGCGGATGAACTACGAATCGGCGCTGACCATGGTGCGCCCCGGCGAAGACCCGCTGTTGAGCAGGCTGTTGACGCATGTTCTGGCGCGGGACGCCGGGGGCGATCCCTTTCATGGCGGCGGCACGCATTTCCGGAGCCAGGACGATCCGGAATGGCGCATCATGGCCGACTGGGTGGCCGGCGCCACCGAGCGGCGCGAGCCGGCGGAACTCGCGGTGCGCATCATCCAGACCAATGCCGCGGGCGATGATTCCCACGTGATCGATCCCGAGACCAACGAGGTCATCGGCAGGATCACCGACATCGAGATTCCCCATGGCATCGTCGGCGCTCCCGACGGCAGCCAGCTTTACATCACCAACGAGGCCATGCACGCGCTCGACGTGGTCGACGCGCGCACCATGCGCGTCAAGCGCCGCATTCACCTCAGCGGCCGGCCCAATAACGTCGCGGTCATGGGCGACGGCAGCAAGGTCTATGTCGGCATCATGGAAATGCCGGGCTCGGTGGACATCATCGACGTGGCGAGTATGAAACTCGTCAAGACGCTGCCGGTGGAAGGCGCGATCCACAACATTTACACCACCCCTGACAGCAAGCACGCCGTGGCCGGTTCGATCCAGCGCAGCATGATCAATGTCATCGACACCGAAACCGACGAACTCGCCTGGACGCTGGAAATGAGTTCGGGCATCCGGCCGATGGCCTTCAACGCCAATCCCGACGGATCGACGAAGAACATCTTCGTGCAATTGTCGGGCTTCCACGGCTTCGCGGTGGTCGATTTCGCCACCCGCCGGGAAGTGGCGCGGGTCGAACATCCGCCGGTTCCCGGCGAGGAAGCGCATTATGACGGCCTGCAAGGCGCTCCCGCCCATGGCCTCGGCGTCTCTCCCGACGGCAGCACGCTGTGGTCCACGAGCAAGGTCTACAGCCACGTCTATATTCACTCGCTGCCCGATCTGGAAGAGATCGGCCAGGTGTTCGTCGGCCAGCATCCGGAATGGGTCACCTTCACGCCGGACGGCAAGACCGCTTACATGGGCGCCGCGGGAGACCATGTCACCTACGCGGTCGATGTGGATTCCATGGAAGTCGTCGCGGTGATTCCCGTCGGCCAGGTGCCCAAGCGCGTCGCCATGGTACGAATGGCTGTTGACGAGGACTGAAACATGACCAGAATCTTGCTCGCGGGCGCGTTGCTGCTCTGCGCCCAGGCCGCCGCGGCGCAATCGTTCATCTATTGCGCGCGAATGATCGACGGAGTCGAACTCGCGGTTCATGAAAACATGACCATCGAGGTCCGCGACAACCGGATTGCCGCGGTCCACGACGGTCGGCACGACGCCACCACGGTCGACCTGGGCGATTCGACCTGTATGCCGGGTCTGATCGACGCCCACGTTCACATCGTTTCCGAACAAAGCCCGACCAACTTCGTCGACCGGTTCCGTCTCGACCCGGCGGATTACGCACTTGGCGCGGTTCCCTACGCCGAGCGGACCCTGATGGCCGGGTTCACTACGGTAAGAGACCTCGGCAGCGCCGACAACGTCTCGATCAATGTGCGCGACGCCATCGACAGGGGACATATCGTCGGCCCGCGAATCCTGACCGCGGGCAAGTCCCTCGCCACCACCGGCGGCCACGCCGACCCCAGCAATGGCGTCAACGACGAGTTGATGGGCGATCCGGGGCCCAGGGAAGGCGTCGTCAACAGCCCCGGGGACGCGGCCCAGGCCGTGCGGCAGCGATACAAGGACCGCGCCGATCTCATCAAGATTACCGCCACCGGAGGCGTATTGAGCCAGGCTACCAGCGGGCTGAATCCCCAGTTCAACGACGCGGAGCTGCGCGCGGTAGTGGAAACGGCGAAAGATTACGGATTCAAGGTGGCGGCCCATGCCCACGGTGACGAGGGAATGCGGCGAGCGGTAATTGCCGGTGTGGATTCCATCGAACACGGAACCTACATGAGCCTGGAAACCATGCGGTTGATGCGGGAGCGGGGAACCGCTTTCGTGCCGACCATTATTGCCGGCAGGTTCGTCGCGGAAATGGCCGAGATTGACGGCTATTTCAGCGAAACCGTGCGTCCGAAGGCGCGCGAGATCGGCCCGCTCATCCAGGACACTTTCGCCCGGGCGTACGCCGAGGGCGTGCCGATCGTGTTCGGCACGGATTCGGGCGTTTCGCCCCACGGCGACAACTGGAAGGAATTCGGCTACATGGTGGAAGCGGGCATGCCCGAGATCGAAGCGCTCACCTCAGCGATGATGCCGGGGGCGATCCTGCTCGACCGCGCCGGCGAACTGGGCTCGATCGAAGCCGGCAAGCTCGCGGACATCATCGCGGTGCCCGGCGACCCGACCAGCGACATCTCGCTGATGGGGCAGGTCCATTTCGTCATGAAGGACGGACGGATCTACAAGCAGTAAGTGCGATCGGCTTTCCGGGATTCGTGGCAGGGACGTTCCGGTTACGGCGGATTCGTCTAGAAACTCGGCGCATCGACCGGTAGCAGAATTATCGGCACCATTTCGCTGTATTGGAACCAGTCGCCGTCGATGCGCTGGACCTGGCCGCCGTTTTCGTCGAGCCGCAGGCGGCCGGTGAATTCGAGGTCGAGCCGCGGGATGGCGATCCGCACGGCGTTTGCGTTGACGCTGACGCTGTCCGCGGGCATACCGTAAATGCCCATTGCGGCGCTGAACAATTGCGCCCGCAATTCGCCTCCGTTCATGCTGAAAGTGAACGCCAGCGTCATGCTGTCCCGGCCGATGACCAATGGCCCCTCGAAAGTGCCAAGCAGCGCTTCAGGCGCAACATCCTGCGACCGGACGCCGCCGGAGAAGGCTATCAGCAGCATAAGAACGGCGATGCGTATCATGCGGCGAGTGTAAGTCAGGGCGCGCACTTGCCGCAAACTGCCTCCGCCTATATGCTTCGACCCTCGCAAAATCGGACGCTGAGCCGCGGAACCACAAATGAGCGATCTGCCCGTAATCGAGTTGCTCTCCACGGATGCCGCCGAAGTCGACGCCTCGGTCATCTGGCTTCACGGCCTCGGCGCCGACGGCAACGACTTCGTGCCTGTCGTGCCGCAATTGAATCTGCCGGCGGACTACGCGGTTCGATTCGTGTTTCCAACAGCGCCGTCGGTTCCGGTGACGATCAATAACGGCTATGTCATGCCGGCCTGGTACGACATTCTCCGCCTGGACAATGTGCGCAGCATCGACGAAGCGGGATTGCGCGAATCGGCGGCAAAAGTGCAAGCGCTGATCCGGCGTGAACTCGAACGCGGCATCGACAGCGAGCGCATCGTTCTCGCGGGATTCTCCCAGGGCGGGGCGGTCTGCTTCGAGGCGGGCCTGTCCTTCGGTCAGCGGCTCGGCGGAATCATCGCGTTATCCACTTACTTTCCCACCGCGGACAGTGTTGCCATGCAGCCTGTACAGCAAGGCATTCCGATTCTCGTCTGTCACGGCCTGATGGATCCGATGGTGCCGGAGTTTCTTGGCCGGGCGGCCGTGGAAAGCCTGGGCGGGAAGGGGCTGACCCCGGAGTACGACACCTATCCCATGGCGCACGAGGTCTGCATGCCCGAAATCGAACGGGTAGGCGGCTGGATTCGAGCGGTGTTGGGCCACTGAGATTCTGCAACAAAACGGCAGGATTGCCGTTTTGGACAGCGCGCAGCGCTGCCCCGCATGGGCGAAGGGCAAGGATGCCCTGAGTCAATCCGCTCCAGCGGCCCGATCCGGTGGTTATTGACCAGCCGGGCGCGACAGCAAAACGCGCCGGTTGAGTTCCTGTATCGGGCGCGCGTTCATCGGATACAAGTCCGCAAAAGCGTCGACCTGGGCCTGGGATACCGTAATCGTCTCGTCGAGCACCACCCAACTCACGACTTCCGAGCATGGCGGCGTGGTCAGCGAGCCGGCGTAGCGCGAATGACCGAGTCCGTCCGGCAGCAAGGTGTTGGGATCGAAATTCCCGAGGCTCGCGGGCTCGCCGACGGCGTCGGGTATTGCATCCCAGATTTCGTCGATGGCGGCATGGCCGGCGCCCGCCTCCATGAAGATGCCGATGACGGCGAGATCGCCTTCCTCGGCCTGATGCACGAAATGCACTTCCATGGGGATGCTGCGGCCATCGACGGTGTGTTCGCTCGGAAGATGGAAATGGAACTGCAGCAGCGAGAAGTCCCGCCCTTCCAGGCGCATCGAACTGCCCGGGGCCGTATTGACCTGAATCGTGTGTCCGTTGTCGACAACTTCGGCCGCGGTGGGCTGCCAGTTCACCGCGAGCGTTCCGCCTTGCGCCGGAATCGCGTTGGCCAGATCGACCGGCGATTGCTCCGCGCCTTCGGTGCAGGCCGCGAACGATGCGTCGAGCATGCCCCATTGTTCGGGTCCGGTGGCGCCCTCGTAACCCCAGGAAACTTCCTCCGCGCCTTGTACGGACAGGGTCCAGAATGCGGCCAGCAAGATAGCGCCGCCGGGAAGTAAAATCGAACGTGACTTGCCAATCATTTTCTGCTCCTGTTTTTTCAGTCCGAAGTGATGTGGAAATTGTATGACGGTTTTCGAATATTGGGTTAGCCGGGCTGAATTTCAATCGCCGGCGACCGTCACCATTCCACGGCGGCGCGCAGCCCGAATTCGCTGGCGTCATTGCTCAAGATGCGCAGAATGTAATCGCCGGTGTTCAACGTGGCGTGGGCGTAGCGCTCATCGAAGACGTTGCGGCCATACAAGGCGAAAAGCCAGTTCGAGTCTGCGGGCCGATAGCTGAAATCGAAATTGAGCAGTTCTCTTGCCGGCAGTTCGGACCAGGGCCTGCGATTGGCCGCCGGTTCGCCGTACATCGAATCGCGCCAGGAGTAGTCGGCGCGCAGCACGAGATTGCCTTCCGCGAGTGGAAGTATCCATTCCGGACTGACCGAAATCGTCCAGCGGGGGCTCAACAACGGGACGATGCCCTCGGCTTCCGGGTTGGAGTCGAGATAGCCGATTCGCGTATCGATACTGAGGCGGGAGTGCAATTCGAAGCGGCTTTCCCATTCGATACCCGCGCTGCGCTGGCCGACGATCACGTTGCGCGTGTCGAATCCCGCGCCCGAAGTATCGCTGGCCGAAAGCGGCAGATTGTCGTAGTTCGTCAGAAACAGCGAGGCGCTGACTTCCAGGCGTTCCCCCAGGGTTCCCTTGAAGCCGATTTCATGATTTACGGCGGTGATGTGGTCCCCGGCGACGAAACAGTTCGGCGCGGAAACATTGCCGGGCCGCGAGACATCGACGAAACCGAACAGGCAATAAGGCCGCGGCGGAAATTGTCCCGCCTGGTAACCGTTGGCGATACTGGCGAAAACGCTCGCCCGGTCGCGCAACTGCCAGGTGACGGCAAGATCCCAGTTCCATTCCCGCCAGTCGCGCCGTGCGCGCGCGTCGACGAAGTCGTTCAGGACAGCGCTGGCGTCCTTGAAGTCTTCAGTGTGGCGCAACCCCGCGGAAATGCGCACGGCCGGAACGGGACGATAGCCGACGCTGGCGTAGACGGCCTCGCTTTCGGTGTCCTGCAAGACGCGAAAAGTAGTGGGGCCGCCGGCGAAGACCGCATCGGGCTGCAGATTGAACCCGTCCTCCCGGAACGCCCAGAGGCCGGCGACGAAATCCAGGGCGTCGCGTTCGCCGGACACTTGCAATTCCAGCGAAGTCTGCCCGGCTTCGCCGATTTCCGGAAAGGACATGAAGTCGACTACGGTACTGTCGTCGTCGAGGCCGCCGCGATATCTCGAATTTCGACGGCTGGCGATGCCTTTGACGGTCAGTCCGGGACTCGCTTCCCATTCGGCGGTGAGCGACCAGCCATGGGCCTGATGCGATTTTTCCACCAGATCCGCTTCGCCGGAGAAGTTGTCGTATGGATCCGGTGACACGTCCACGTTGCGCAGGCCGGTCCGAAAAAGCGAACCTTCGGGAAGTTCGTCGATGAAGGTGGTGTAGGGATTCATGCCGTTGCGCCCGCTCGTGGCGTCCGCCGCCAGCAACAGGGACAGGGAATCGGCGGGACGCCATAGCAGCGTCAGGCGTCCCGAGCGATCGCGCAACTCGCCTACGTCCCGGCCGGCGCCGGGCAGGTTGACGAAATCGCCGACGCCCCCGCGCCGCTTGAGTGCGCCGCTGAAGGTAACGGCCGCGGTCGGTCCCAGCGGGATATTTCCGAACAGATCCAGATTGGCGCGCTCGCGCGTACCGGCCTCCAGCGCCAGCCGGGCTTCCGGTTCGAGACTCGGAGCGCGGGTGACGATGTTGATCGCGCCACCAATGGAATTGCGTCCCAGCAAAGTGCCCTGGGGGCCGCGCAGAACTTCCACCCGTTCGATATTGGACAGGCTCCAGTGCTGCCCGATCTGCCTGCCCAGGTAAACGCCGTCAACATACACTCCCACGCCGGGGTCCGTGAGGATCAGGTGGTCCTGAATGCCGATGCCCCGCAAGACGGGATTGGCGCTGGCCGGATTGCCAGCGGAAAACGTGCTGATATGCAGGTTGGGCACGAACTTGCCCAGATCGACCATGTCGCGTATGCCCCGCTCTTCGATTTCGTCCGGGGCAAAGACGCTGAGCGAGGCGGGCACTTCGTCGATGGTTTGCGGGCGCTTTCGGGCCGTGACGATGATGACTTCAAGGCCGGCGCCGCCTTCCGTCCCGCCTTGGGCCAAGGCTGCGTCCGGTGAGGCCGTTAACGCGCAACCGACGGCACAGACGACCGCTGCCAGTGTGTGTTTCGTATAGACCATCGAGATTCTGCGCCTTCGCTTCGCTGCGCGCAGAATGACACAAAAGGAAATTCGCTTCTGTAAAACTCGAAAAAGTGCTTGACCTTAGAGATAGATCAAAGGTTATGCTTTCACTCACGGAAGCTGAACCAGTATGGGGCAAGCATGAGAATCAGTGAGTTGGCGAAGCGCACGGGACTTTCCGCCCATACCTTGCGCTTCTACGAAAAACAGGGTCTGGTCAGTCACAACAGCCGCAGCGAAGGCGGTTATCGTGAATACGACGAGACCGATCTGCGGCGGGTGGAGTTCGTCCGGACCGCGCGCAATGTCGGCTTCTCCCTGGAAGACATCGCCATGCTGCTGTCGATTCGCGTGGACAAGGACAGCCATAGTTGCGAACAGGTCGCGGATATCACCCGCCGCAAGTTGAATGAAGTGAATGAACGGCTCGGAGAACTCGAGTCGATGAAGAAAACCCTGGGGATTCTGCTCGAAAGTTGCTGCGGCGGCCCCGAAAGCGCTGTCCACTGTTCGATCATGGAGGCCCTTGAACATGGACAGGTAGCAGAACCGAAACACGATTCGAGTATTTTGTCATGATTTTTTTAACGGCTTTCTGGGATCTGGTGGTCGAAAGCGCCCCCTGGCTGCTGGCGGGCTATCTGCTGGCCGGCATCATCAAGCAGGTAATTCCGGACCGCTGGATCAAGGGTCAACTGGCCCGGCCGGGCGCCGGCTCGGTCGTGAAGGCGGCCTTCATCGGCGCGCCGCTGCCGCTTTGTTCCTGCGGCGTGATTCCCGCCGCCCTCGGCATTCGCAAGGCCGGCGCTTCGAAGGGGGCAACTTCGTCTTTTCTCGTGGCGACCCCGGAGACCGGAGTCGATTCGATTTCCTTCTCCTATGCCGTATTGGGACCCATTTTTGCGCTCTGCCGTCCGGTCGGCGCGATTCTCAGCGCGATCACGGCAGGCCTGCTGGTAAATTCCATGGATCGCGAAGAAGAAGAGATTTCGGAAACGGCGACCGCCACGGGGCATTGCTGCGCATCCGGGCAGCAGGACGAAGAACAGATGCCGCCGCTTGGCGAGCGGTTCGTCAATGCGATCACTTACGGCTATGGCGCCATGATCGCAGACACAGCCAAGTGGCTTGCGATCGGCCTTGGCGCGGCGGCGCTCATCACCGTGCTCGTGCCGCAATCTTTCTTCCTGCAATGGGGCAACGGCCTGATGGCGATGATCGTCATGGTGATCGTCGGATTGCCGATGTATATCTGCGCCACCGCCTCGACTCCCGTGGCCGCCGGATTCCTGTTCGCCGGTATCTCTCCCGGAGCGGCGCTCGTGTTCATGCTCACCGGGCCGGCGACCAATATCGCCACCATGGGAGTAATCAGGGAGCAGTTGGGAACGCGTTCGCTGATCGCCTACCTGGTTGGGGTGATCGGCGCCGCCATCGCTTGCGGGCTGTTGCTGAACGGACTGTACGAGTGGTTCGGCTGGCCGCTGCAACTTTCCGCCATGGTGCACGGCGAAAGCTGGTCCTGGTGGCGGCATGGCCTGGCGATCGTTCTTACGGCTCTGGTGCTAAGGGTGTGGATTCAGCCGCTGTTCACTCAACGCGGCTGGCTCGCCGAAAGCGCCTGACCGGGTACGCGATCCACCCTGGCGACGATCTGCTGGGACTCGTCGAGCACGAACATCCAGTCGGCCGCATCGGGCAGCGTGGCAAGCCCATGGCGGGTAAGGCGTTCGTAATGTCCGATGAAGCGGCGTAATTGCGCCTCGTTCATGATCGCCGAACCCGCCGCCGCCGTGCTTTCGCGCAGTCTTTTCTCCTGCACGCCGCGCCAGCGATAGACGCTGTCGAAGTCGGGAGCGCACAAAAAAATCAGGCGGTCGAGGGGGGCGAATACGCGTGCCTGGTACTCCGCAAGCCGGTCGTTGACGAAGCGGCGCCAGGCGCCATCCGGATCCTCTCCGGTTTCAAGAGTATTGACGGGTGGTTCGAGTTCTTCCCGCGCCTGGGGGGCGATCCCGACAAACCAGCCTTCGAGCAGGATCAGGTCGGGCCGCCCGCCGTCCCATGCCACGGGTTCGATGCGATCGTCGACGGATTTGTCGAATACCGGCAATGAGACCGAATCTCCGTCGCCGGCCCGGGTTAACTCGTCCAGGACCGAAACGAGCAAGTCCAGATCGTGGGTTCCTGGCGCACCGCGAGTCGCGAGCAATGGGTGTACTGTTTCAGCGAGTTCCAGCCGCCGGGAACGGCTCAGATAGAAGTCATCGACCGACAGCGAAGCCGTGCGCAATTCCCAGCTTGCCAGCAAACGCGGCAGCAAGGCCGCCAGCGTGGTCTTGCCGCTGCCCTGGGCGCCGCTGACCCCGATTCGCAGGGGCCGGGAAGAACCGGCGGCAAGGTCTCGCAGAATCCATGCAAGCGGCAGGATCCAGTTCCTGATCTGTTCCCGATAGCTTTCGGGAAGGCTTTGCTCAGCGACAAAGCCGTCGATCGATTCGTCGGGAAATTCAGACATCGCGTTGTCTTCCGGTTCCAGGCAGTTCCGCACTCGAAAATATATTGCCTGAGCGTCGCGGACAACCGCTCTGATGTGCGCCGGTATGTGATAAGGTTGCCTTCCTGAGCCTTCGTTTTCCATGCCGTTTGAACAAGATTCGATGTTGGGATCTCTCTATTCCGATCGCCCGATCGCGGTTTCTCCCGCGCTTGCGGCGACCATCGGTCTGGAGGAAGCGGTCATGGTGCACGTGCTCGCCGAACTACTGACATTCCGCGCCGCCGAGCGGCTCGAATCTCATCCCAATCTCGATTTCGTGCTGCTGAGCGAGGCCGACGCCGGACGGTTTTTTCCGTTCTGGAAACCGGCGGACATCGATCGCATCCGCCTGAAGTTGATGCAGCTCGACATGCTCGTCTACGAGCCCCATCCCACTGAGAAAGGCGCCGCCTGGTACGCCTTGCAGCGCATGGACAGCGCCCCGCGGCAGCAGAGCCGGGTGCGCAGGCGGCGCGGCACGACCGGCCCCATTTCGCCGGACTGGCAGCCTGACTCGCAATGGATCATGCAATGCCGCCAACAGAATATTCCGGAAGACTTCGTTCATGCCCAGGTTCCGCGTTTCGTGCTGTATTGGCGCGAACGCGGCGAGGCACGATTTTCCTGGGGTAACGAGTTCTACCGGCATGTGCTGAAACTCTGGCGCGAAGAACAGACCGCCTCCGGCGCCCGTGAGCGTTTCGGCGACATGAGCTGGGAATGGCAACCCGATGATGTCGCCATGGGGATACTGTTGCACGATGGCGTCAACCGCAACTTCATCGAGGACGCGATTCCCGAATTCGTCCTGTACTGGATGGAACGCGGTGTGATGCAGGACGCCTGGAATACCAAGTTCATCGCCCATGTGCAGCGGCAATGGCATCGTCTCCAGGCGGCGGAACTGTACGGCCTGGAACCGAAACCGATAGCACAGGACTGGCAGCCGGACGCGGCCTGCCTCGAAATCCTGCAATTGGCGCAGATCGACGAGGAATGGGCCTTGGGCCAGGTGCGCGAATTCGTGCTTTACTGGCGCGAAACCGGGGAAGCCAGGGAATCCTGGAATACAATATTCCTGCAACGGATAAAGCAGTTGTGGGCGCAACGCCTGAAACGGCAAGCGATGGGTCTGGACGATGAGGGAAATGAAATCGCTGCTAAATCAATTGAGCAACAAAATCGAGAATGGTTTGAACGAGTTACCGACCGAAGCTGGGCGCAGTGAGGAGAAAGCGGAGCCTGAACGAAAGAAACCGGATCACGATCAGGAAGACGCGATCAACAAGATATTTGCCGATTTCGAAATCGCGTACCACAACCAGTTTTACAAGGCTTTCCCCGATGACGGGGCCAAATTCCGAGCCAAGAAATTCTGGTTGAACAAACTGCGGTGCTTCAGTCCTGCGCAAATCGTCCGCGCGTCGGAAGAATTGACGTCATCTCAGAAATTTCTCCCGTCTCTTGCCGACATGGTGGAAATCTGCCGCAAGGACATCGCCCTGTTCGGCCTGCCGCCGGTGCGGCGCGCTTACGAAGAAGCCTGCCTGGCGCCGGCGCCAAAGGCCGAATACGACTGGTCCCACGAGGCGGTCTATCTCGCCGGCAGCGCGGCCGGCTGGTCCTTGCTCGCGAGCGAACCCGAGTCGGCGAGTTATCCGCAATTCGAATACCACTATCTCGATCTCTGCCGGCAGGTAGTCGAAGGCGCCGAATTGAAGATCAAGCGACCTGTGCCCTTGCCGGAGCAGACCCGTACCGAACTGAGCGCCGCGGAATTGCGCAAGCGCCTTCGCAAGATGCGCAAGGAACTGGGTCTGTAGGCCCCATCCGGGAATCGCCGCATCGGGTATAATCTGCGTCCCCGCCCGACGCTCAAGGAGTAGCAGATGTTCAACCCGACCGATACCCTGGCCAAGTGCGATCCCGCCGTGGCCGAGGCCATCCGCGGCGAAGAGAACCGGCAGGAAACGCATATCGAACTGATCGCCTCGGAAAACCATACCAGCCCCCGGGTGCTCGAAGCCCAGGGCTCGGTGCTCACCAACAAGTACGCCGAAGGCTATCCGGGCAGGCGCTATTACGGAGGCTGCGAGCATGTCGACGTGATCGAACAACTCGCTATCGATCGGGCATGCGAACTGTTCGGCGCCGATTTCGCCAATGTGCAGCCGCATTCGGGTTCCCAGGCCAATGTTGCCGCCTATGCCGCCCTGCTGCAGCCCGGCGACACCTTGCTCGGAATGTCCCTGGCCCATGGCGGCCATCTCACCCATGGCGCGTCGGTCAGTTTTTCCGGACGCATCTACAAGTCGGTGCAATACGGCCTGAACGAGGAAACGGGCGAGATCGATTACGAGCAGGTCGCAACTCTTGCGTGGGAACATCGGCCGAAGGTGATCGTGGCGGGATTTTCCGCCTATTCGCGCATCATCGACTGGCAGCGCTTTCGCGATATCGCCGACGAAGTCGGCGCGTATTTCGTCGTCGACATGGCCCATGTCGCCGGCCTCGTCGCCGCCGGCCTGTATCCGAGCCCGGTGCCTTTTGCCGACGTAACCACCACCACGACCCACAAGACCCTGCGGGGACCGCGCGGCGGCCTGATCCTTGCGAAGTCGAATCCGGAACTCGACCTGAACTTGGAAAAGCAACTTAATTTCAACGTCTTCCCCGTGGGGCAGGGAGGGCCGCTGATGCACGTCATTGCCGCCAAGGCGGTCTGCTTCAAGGAAGCCATGAGCGATGAATTCAGGGCGTACCAGCAACAGGTGCTCGACAACGCCAGGGCAATGGCGAACACTTTCATGGCGCGCGGTTTCGACGTCGTTTCCAACGGCACCGACGACCACCTGTTCCTGCTCAGCCTGATCCGCCAGCGGATTACCGGCAAGGACGCGGACGCCGCGCTCGGCCGGGCCCATATCACGGTAAACAAGAACGCCGTGCCGAACGATCCGAATCCGCCTTTCGTCACGAGCGGCCTGCGCATCGGCAGCCCCGCCGTAACGACTCGCGGCCTCAGGGAATCCCACATGGAAGCGCTGGCCGGCTGGATGTGCGATATTCTCGAAGATCTCGACAACGAAACCCTGATCGGGGAGGTGCGGGAGAAAGTCCTGGCCCTGTGCCGGGAATTCCCGGTTTACCGGCAGCCCGCCTGAACGGAACAGAAGCAACATGCATTGTCCTTTTTGCGGTGCGGTGGACACCAAGGTAATCGATTCGCGGCTCGTGTCCGACGGCGATCATGTGCGCCGCCGCCGCGAATGCATTACCTGCGAGGAACGCTTCACCACTTACGAATCCGCTGAACTCGTCATGCCCCGCATCATCAAGAGCGACGGGTCGCGCGAGCCTTTCAACGACGAGAAGTTGCACGCGGGCCTGCAGAAAGCGCTGGAAAAGCGGCCGGTAAGCATCGAAAACGTGGAAGCCGCGGTCAATCGGATCAAGGCGAAACTGCGGGCCGGCGGAGAGCGCGAAATCCCGTCGCGCATGGTAGGCGAAGAGGTGATGCGGGAGTTGCGCGAACTCGATGAAGTCGCCTTCGTGCGTTTCGCCTCGGTGTATCGCAGCTTCAGGGATCTCGAAGAGTTCCGGCAGGAAATCGAGCGCCTCTCCAAGAGCAACTAGGTCCGGCCGGCCCGGAGAGCGGCATATGCGGATCATCACCCAGGCGGATTGCACCGGCGCTTCAGCGGAATGGCCGGATCACATGCGGCGGGCGTTCGAACTCGCGCGCTCGGTGCTGTCTTGCGCGCCCAATCCCCGCGTGGGTTGCGTGATCGTGCGGGATGGACGCCGCGCAGGCGAAGGTCTTCATGCCGGGGCCGGCCGCGAGCACGCCGAGGTCGCGGCGCTGGCGGCGGATCCGGAAGGCGGCGCCGGGGCAACGCTGTTCGTTACCCTCGAACCCTGTTCGCACGAAGGCCGCACCGGGCCTTGCACCAGGGCTGTGATAGAAGCCGGAGTCAGGCAAGTGGTAGTTGCCGGGCTCGACCCCAATCCGCAAGTCTCGGGTATCCCGGAACTGGAAGCCGCGGGCATCGAGGTATTCAGATTCCAGGATTTTGCCGGCGAGGCGGTAGATCTCAACAAGGGCTTTCTCCGGCGCATGGACCTCGGCAGGCCTTTCGTGCGCTGCAAGCTCGCCATGAGCCTCGATGGCAGAACGGCGCTGGCCAACGGCCAGAGCAAATGGATTACCGACGCCGAAGCGCGCGCCGACGCGCAACTGCTGCGTGCGGGCAGTTGCGCAATCGTTACCGGAGTAAACACCATTCTCGCCGACGATCCGGCCTTGAACGTCCGTCCCGACGCGCTGACGGGCGGCGAGCGGGAACTGGCCGAGGCGCGGCTCCTTGAGGCGGGCCAGCCGCCGCGGGTGATTCTCGACAGCAAGTTGCGCACCCCCGCGGAGGCAAAGACCCTGTCGCTTGAGGGCGACGTGAAAATCTTCAGCTTGCGGGATCAGGGCGTCGCAGGCGGCTATCCGGACAAGGTAGAAGTGATTACCGCTCCGGCGCGGCAGGCAAGGGTGGACCTCGAATTCGTGCTAAACTGCCTGGCCACGAGATTCGAATGCAACGAAATCCTGGTCGAAGCCGGGCCGATATTGGGCGGGGCATTGGCGGCAGCCGGCCTGGTTGACGAACTGGTCATCTATCTGGGCGCCCGATTGCTCGGCAGCGACGCAAGACCCCTGCTGGAATTCGACGGCCCCGATTCCCTGACGCAAGCCGAGGCGCTGAAGATCGTCGAAGTCAGCGCCATCGGCGACGGACTCAAGATAATCGCCCGGTCCGGGGCGGGTTGAGGACATCGGCATGTTTACCGGAATCGTCGCGGCCGTGGGAACCTTGCTCGAACGAAACGCTCGAGGCGGCGACTGCCGCCTGCGGATCGCGGCGGGAACGCTCGATCTTGGCGACACAGGCATCGGCGACAGCATCGCCGTCAACGGCTGCTGCCTGACCGTGGTGGAACTGGAAGCCGACGGCTTCAGCGCCGACGTTTCCAACGAGACCTTGCGTTGCACCACGCTGGGCTCGCTGGAACCGGGGCGGCGGGTCAACCTGGAGAAGGCCATGCGTCTCGGCGATCGGCTTGGCGGACACCTGGTCAGCGGGCACGTGGACGGCATCGGCGCGCTGCTGCGGCGGGAAAGCGACGGTGACAGCCTGCGGTTGAGCCTGCGGGCGCCGGCCGATCTCGCCAGATACATCGCGCGCAAGGGCTGTATCTGTATCGACGGCGCGAGCCTGACGGTAAACGAAGTGGACGGAACGGATTTCAACGTGAATATCATCCCCCACACCCGGGCGGAGACCATCATCGGCCAATACCGGGAGGGGCAGCAGGTCAATCTGGAAGTGGACCTGCTGGCGCGTTATATCGAACGATTGCAACAGAGCGGCACGGAATAGCAGCCGGCATGGGCGAGAAGATGAAGCTGAATACGACGGCGGAACTGATCGACGAAATCCGCCAGGGCAGAATGGTCGTCATCATGGACGACGAGGAACGCGAGAACGAAGGCGACCTCGTACTCGCGGCGGAACGCGTGCGCCCGGAAGACATCAATTTCATGGCCAGGAACGCCCGCGGCCTGATCTGCCTGACCTTGACCGGAGAGCGTTGCGAGTTCCTCAAACTGCCGCTGATGGTCAACGAAAATCGCACCCGGCACAACACCAGTTTCACCGTCTCCATCGAAGCCGCGAGCGGCGTTTCCACGGGCATTTCCGCCGCCGACCGGGCGCGCACGATCCAGGTCGCGGTGGCCGCCGACTCGCGCCCCGAGGACATCGTCCAGCCGGGTCATGTATTTCCGATCATTTCCCAGCCCGGCGGCGTGCTGCGGCGGGCGGGACACACCGAAGCCGGCTGCGATCTGGCGCGGCTGGCGGGATATGCGCCCGCGGCGGTAATCGTCGAAATCATGAACGAGGACGGCAGCATGGCGCGCCGCGGCGATCTCGAAGAGTTCGCGAGAGAGCACAAGCTCAAGATCGGCACGATCGCCGACCTCATCCACTACCGGCTGGCGAACGAACATACCGTAACCCGCACTACGAGCAATCGCCTCCAGACCCGCCACGGCGAATTCGAGGTGCATACCTATCTCGATTCGATCAGCGGCAGCACGCATCTGGCCTTCACCCTGGGCAAGATCTCCCCGGAAGAGCCGACCCTGGTGCGAGTGCATATTCCCAATCCCTTGCGCGATGTCTGCGAAGTGCTCAGCGGCGAGCGCACAAGCTGGTCCTTCGGCAGCGCGCTCGAGCGGATCACCGAGGAAGGCAGGGGCGCCGCTGTCTTGCTGTCCGGAGACGACTATGGGCAGGGCGTCGACCAGGCCATGGCCGCGGTGCTCGCCGCGGGCCGCCGCCGCAACGCCGGCGCGGAATTGCGCAGCGATCTCATGATCGGCACGGGAGCGCAGATTCTGCGCGATCTCGGCGTCGGCAAGATGCGGCTGCTCAGTTACCCCGCGCGTTACAATGCCATCTCCGGCTTCGATCTGGAAGTCGAGGAGTTCGTGCGCTTCAAAAAACCGCGAAACGGGGGCGCCGGCAAGTGAGCGCGAGTTCGATACTCAAGGGAGATTTGCAGCCCGGCAATGCGCGTTACGCCATCGCCATGAGCCGCTTCAACAGTTTCATCGTCGAGCGGCTGCTCGACGGCGCCCTCGAAGCCCTGACCGCGCAAGGCGTGGAACGCGACCGCATCAGCATCGTTCAGGTTCCCGGGGCATGGGAACTGCCGCTCGCGGTTCAGACGCTGGCGCGGCGGCAGGACATCGACGCGGTCATCGCTCTCGGCACGGTAATCCGCGGCGAAACGGCGCATTTCGACTATGTCGCCGGAGAATGCGTACGCGGGCTGAATCGCGTCATGCTCGATTCCGCCAAGCCGGTGACCCTGGGCGTGCTTACCGTGGAGACGGTGGAGCAGGCCGAAGCCCGCTCCTGTCCCAGCGACAACAAGGGGGCCGAAGCGGCGCTCGCCGCCATGGAAATGGTCAGCCTGACCGCGCGCCTGGCGAGCGAATGACATCGCCCCGGAACAGGGCGCGCCGGCTGGCGCTGCAAGCGCTCTACCAATGGATCATGTCGGAAAATGATCCCCCGGAAATCGCGCGGCAATTGCGCGAAGACGCAAGTGGCCGGATCGACCTGGATTATTTCGATCAACTGTTTCCGGCGATATCCGAAAGCAGGAGCGAACTCCAGCAGCATCTCGAACCGGTACTGGACGGAAGGAGGCTGGACCCGGTGGAACAGGCAGTGATCTGGCTGGGAACTTTCGAACTCGCCAGGCAGCCGGACGTTCCCTATCGAGTGGTTATCGACGAGTCCGTAGAACTTGCGAAGGTTTTCGGCGCCACCGACAGTTACAAGTACGTCAATGCGGTGCTCGACAAACTGGCGCCGCGACTGCGCGGCGATGAAGCAGCCGCCGGCTGAAAATGAATCTGACCGAGCGCGACATCATCGGCCGGTACTTCAATGTGCCGGAACTCGCCTTCCCAAGGCCCGAAATCGAGCTTGGCCCTGGTGACGACGCCGCCGTCCTGCGCGTTCCCGAGGGCAAACGCCTGGTCGTTTCCACCGATGTGCTCGCCGCGGGAGCGCATTTTCCGGAAGACGCCGCGCCGGAACTGATCGCGAACCGCTCGCTCGCGGTCAATCTCAGCGATCTCGCGGCAATGGCGGCCGAACCCTTGGGTTTCACGCTTGCTTTGACGTTACCGCAAGCGGATTCGAAATGGCTTGCAGCATTCAGCGGCGGCCTCGCCGAACTCGCGGGGGAGTTCCGTTGTTCCCTGATCGGCGGCGACCTCAGCCGGGGACCCTTGCAGATAGCGATCCAGGTCCATGGATTGTGCGAGGCCGGCCGCGAACTTCGCCGCGAGGGGGCTCGGCCCGGGCAGAAAGTGTATGTCACCGGCCGGGTCGGCGATGGCGCCCTGGGTCTCGCCAGTCTCGGCGTCGCCACCTCAAACATCGCGCTCAACGCACCCATTCAGGAACTGCCGGAAGAATGCCGGGCGCATTTCCATACCGCATATTTCCGCCCCCGGCCTCGAATCGGGTTTGCTCTTGCCGCCGCGCCCCTGATCGCCTGCGCCATCGACGTATCCGACGGACTCCTCGGAGACGCCGGCCATCTGGCTGCCGCAGCTCGCGTGGGCATATCGCTATATCCCGAGCGGTTCCCCTTTTCCCCTTCTGCCCGCTGTTGCGCGGACTCGGAAACGCGCGTCCGCGCGGCGCTTGCCGGAGGCGACGACTACGAATTGTGTTTTACGGCAGATCCGGCCAACGAACTCGAACTCATGGCGATCGCCGACGGCATGGAGCTGCCCCTTACCTGCATCGGCGAAGTGACGACGGGCGAGGGCGTACATTGCGCCGGTATGGAGGTGAACCTGTCTTCCTTCGATCATTTCGGAAGTTCGATGCATGAGTGATCCCGTGCCGAATCCGACATTCAGGGAATTGCTGGCGCGGCCGGTGGATCTGCTCGCTTTCGGCTTCGGCAGCGGGCTTTCGCCCTGGGCGCCGGGCACCGCAGGCACTATGGCCGCCGCGGCGATCTGGCTGGCTCTTCCGGCGCCGTCCTTCCCGCTGGCGTTAGTGCTGATCTGCGCTGCCGCCGGGGCCGGCGTCTGGATTTGCGGCCGCAGCGCGGCGCGGCTGGGGGGCGGCGATCACCCGGGCATCGTCTGGGACGAATTCGCGGGCTGCTGGGTCACCCTTGCGCTGGTACCCGCCGGCTGGCAGTGGGCGCTGGCGGGATTGCTGCTGTTCCGGCTGCTCGACATCCTCAAACCCTGGCCGATCAAGCAGTTGGACCGCAATATCGGAGGAGGGCTCGGCATCATGCTCGACGATATTGTTGCGGGTATAATGGCCGCCCTTTGCATGCAATGCGTACGATTGCTCGCCTGATTGCCGGTCAGGAACAGAACCGGGGGTTTTCGAATTGACCATCGAATTTGTCGCTCAAGCGAAGCTGCCGACCCGCTGGGGCGATTTCAGAATCTACGGCTTCAAGGACCTGCAAGCGGACAAGGAACACGTTGCGCTTGCGCTCGGGAATCTGAATCTCGAAGAGCCGTTGCTATGCCGGATCCATTCCGAATGCCTCACCGGCGACAGCATGTTCAGCCTGCGCTGCGATTGCGGCCCGCAACTCGAATTTGCCATGGAGCATATCGCCGAGGCAGGCCGCGGCCTGATCCTGTACCTGCGCCAGGAAGGCCGCGGCATCGGCCTGCTCAACAAGTTGAAGGCCTACGCCTTGCAGGATTCCGGCGCGGACACCGTAGAAGCCAATGTCCAGCTCGGTTTCGAGCCCGACAGCCGGGAGTACCAGATCTGCAAGCCCATGCTCGACTTCTTCGATATCCGCAAGGTGAAACTTCTCACCAACAACCCGGCCAAGGTCAAGGCCCTGCAGGACATGGGCATCGAAGTCAATGAAATCATTCCCATCCACACCGGCGCCAATCCGCACAACGAAACCTATCTCGCCGTCAAGATCGACAAACTCGGTCACATGAGCAAGTCCCGCGGCTGAGCAATTCGGATGGACGGCTCCGGCAAGCACATCACCATCGATCTGTTGCGCCATGGCGAACCCGGGGGAGGAGACATCCTGCGCGGGCGCGTCGATCCGGAACTGACAGGCCGCGGCTGGCGGCAGATGGAAGCCGCCGCCGAGCGGGCGGAGGCACAATGGACTCATGTCTTCGCCTCGCCGCTCAAGCGTTGCAGGGACTTCGCCCATCATCTCGCCCAAGGCCGCGGACTGGCGCTGCGAATCGAAGATCATTGGCAGGAAATCGACTATGGCGACTGGGATGGCATGGACATCGCCGAGTGGCGCAAACTCGCTGCGCCGCAGTTCCAGAGTTTCCGGGAAGACCTCAGCGCCCTGGCGCCGCCGAACGGCGAGACTTTCATCGAGTTTCGGGAACGTGTGCAAAGCGCCTGGCGGAAACTTGCCGCGTTGCCCGACGGCAGCCATGCGCTGCTCGTGACTCACGGCGGTGTCATGCGGGTGATTCTGCCGACAGTACTCGGCATACCGCTAAACCAGAGTTCTCCGCTGCACATCCCTTTCGCCTGCCTGAGCCGAATATTGCTCAACGTCAATGCGGACGAAACCCGCGCCAGCCTGCTGTTCCACAATGGGTGAGGCCCGGTCGGCGCAGCCGACAAGAAGCAAGGCTTCTTGAGGGCCGAACGGCTCGCCATGGAAGGCGAGACTGGGGGTAGTCGAAGTCGAGGAGCATCGCCAGGGATGGCATGCACAAACGGCTGGGGGAAGCAGCCGTCAATAATCCAGCCCCTTCTGCGCCTTGACGCCGTGATTGAAGGCGTGGCGCACTTCGTTCACTTCGCTCACGGTATCGGCCATCTCGAGCAGTTCGCGGCTGGCGTTGCGCCCGGTAATGACGACATGCTGCCGGGCCGGCCGCTCGCGCAGGGCATTGAGCACCCTAGTCTTGTCGAGATAGCCATAGGTCAGCATATAGGTCAGTTCGTCGAGGATGACGAGGTCGGTTGCATCACTGGCGAGTAGCGCTTCGGCCTTGCTCCAGGCCACTTCGGCCGCGGCGATGTCGGTCTGCCGGTCCTGGGTCTCCCAGGTGAAGCCCGTGCCCATGATATGGAATTCGACGAGCGGGTTATCTTCGAACAGCAATCGTTCGCCGCATTCCCAGGTGCCCTTGATGAATTGCACGACGGCGCAGCGCAGGCCATGGCCTACGCTGCGGGCGAGCATGCCGAAAGCCGAGGAACTCTTGCCCTTGCCGTTGCCGGTGAGGATAAGCAGCAGTCCCCGGTCCTCGGTGGCGGCAGCGATGCGGCCGTCGACATACTCCTTCTTGCGTTGCATGGCGCGCTTGTGGCGCGCGTCGCGGTCGGATTTCATCCGCCGTCCTCAGATAGCCCGGCAGCGTATATTGTCCGCAGCGAGCTTCTCGTGAATTGCGCGGGCTATGCCGGCGGCGTCGAGACCGGCCTTTTGCAGCATGTCCGGCGGCTTGCCGTGTTCGAGGAAACTGTCGGGCAGGCCGAGATTGAGCACCGGCATGCGATAGCCGTCGCGCATCAGGACTTCGTTCACCGCCGAGCCGGCGCCGCCCATGATGGCGTGTTCTTCGACGGTAACCACCAGTTCATGGTCGCCTGCCGTCTTGCGGATGACATTCTCGTCGATGGGTTTGACGAATCGCATGTCGTACACCGTGGCGTCGAATTCCTCCGCCGCAACGAGCGCCGGGGCGAGCATGCTGCCGAAAGCGAGGATCGCCACGTCGCGGCCTTCGCGCCGCAGCACCGCTTCGCCGATGGGAACGGTCTTCCAATCGCTGCCGATTGCGGCGCCGGGCCCCTTGCCGCGGGGGTAGCGTACAGCGGCCGGTCCGTGATGATCGTAGCCCGTACATAACAGAAGGCGGGTTTCCTCTTCGTCGCTCGGTGTCATGACGATGATGTTGGGTACGCAGCGCAGATAGGCCAGGTCGAAGCTGCCAGCATGGGTCGGGCCGTCTTCGCCTACCAGGCCGGCGCGGTCGATGGCGAACAATACGTCGAGATTCTGCAAGGCGGTGTCGTGGATGAACTGGTCGTAGGCGCGTTGCAGGAAAGTCGAATAGATCGCGACCACCGGCTTCACTCCCTCACAGGCGAGGCCCGCGCCGAAGGTCACCGCGTGCTGTTCGGCGATCGCCACGTCGTGGAAGCGGTCGGGAAATTCCCTGGAGAATTCGACCATGCCCGAGCCTTCGCCCATGGCGGGAGTTATGGCGACGAGTTTTTCGTCGCGCCGCGCCGCCGCGCATAGCCATTTGCCGAACACTTGCGAGTAAGTCGGCGAACTCGCGGCCTGGCTTTTCCGTGATCGGCCCGAATCGGCGAGCGGCGCAACCTTGCCGATTGCGTGCATGCCAAAAGGATCGCTTTCCGATTCGCTGTAGCCCTTGCCCTTGTGGGTGACGACATGCAGCAATTGCGGGCCTTCAAGGTTCTTGATGTTGCCCAGGGCTTCGAGCAGATGGGCGATATTGTGTCCATCGATGATGCCCATGTAGTTGAAACCGAGCTGGTCGAACACCGTGCCCGGCGACAATATGCCCTTCATGTACTTTTCGGTCTGTTCGGCGGCGCGCAGCATCTTGGGCGCCCTGGCCAGCACTTTCCTGCCGCCGGCGCGGAAGAAGTTGTAGGACTTGCTGGCCCAGAGTCGCCCGAAGTAATTCGACAATCCGCCGACGTTGTGGGAAATCGACATGTTGTTGTCGTTGAGGACGATGAGAATATTTTCGTCGAGATGGGTGCAATGGTTCATCGCCTCGAAGGCCATGCCCGCTGTCATCGCGCCGTCGCCGACCACGGCGACGATATGATTGTCCCCGCCGGTCATGCGGCGGCCCACCATCATGCCCAGGGCGGCGCTGATCGCGGTGCTGGAATGGCCGACTCCAAAAGTGTCGTATTCGCTTTCGAAGCGGGTCGGAAAAGCCGCCAGGCCCCCGGCCTGGCGCATGGTGTCCATGCGGTCGCGGCGGCCGGTGAGAATCTTGTGCGGATAGGCCTGGTGGCCGACGTCCCAGACGAGCCGGTCGGTGGGCGTATCGAAGATGTAATGCAGGGCGATGGTCAATTCGACCACGCCGAGGCCGGCGCCGAGATGTCCGCCGGTCTTGCCCACGCAATAGAGCAGGTATGCGCGCAGTTCCTGCGCCAGCGCAGGTAACTGATCCGGTTCCAGTTGACGCAGATCCTCCGGTATGTCGATCGTGTCGAGCAGCGGCGTTTCAGGCCTTCTTGTTGGTATTTCTTTCAGCATGCCGTCATGAACTCCCCGTAATCTACTGAGGATACCCTATCGCCCACACTGTGCGTCAATTTATCCTTTCAATAATATATGCCGCCAGATGGCGCAATGGATCAGCATCGGCGCCGAAATCGCTTAGCGCCGCGGTAGCGCTTGCGGCCAGTTCCCCGGCCCGCGCACGGGCTGATTCCAGGCCGAGCAGGGCGACATAGGTCGCCTTGTCGCTGTCACGGTCGGAGCCCTGGGGTTTGCCCAGGGTTCCGGTATCGGAAACTTCGTCGAGGATGTCATCCTGGATCTGGAATGCGAGTCCGACGTGCTCAGCATACTCGCGCAGCCCCTCAAGTTGTCCGGGAGTCGCGTTTCCGCTGCTCAAGGCGCCGAGCAGCACGCTGGCGCGAATGAGCGCGCCGGTCTTGAGCAGATGGGTGGTTTCCAGTTCGTCGAGCGCAATCCGTTGACCGTCCGCCGCCAGGTCTCTTACCTGCCCCCCGACCATGCCTGCCGGTCCCGCCGCATGTGCGAGTTCGTGCGCCATCCGCAGGCGATCGCCTTTGCCGGCATGGGGCCGGCAGAGGATTTCAAAGGCCATGGACTGCAAGGCGTCCCCGGCAAGAATCGCGGTGGCCTCGTCGAACGCCTTGTGCAGGCTGGGCCGGCCGCGGCGCAGATCATCATCGTCGAGGGCCGGCAAATCGTCGTGTATCAACGAATAGACGTGAATGAACTCGACCGCGCAAGCTGCGTCATCGGCGTCTTCGAAGTCGCCGCCGAGGGCCTGGTTGCCGGCATAGACCAGCAACGGCCGTACGCGTTTGCCGCCGCCGAGCAGGACGTAGCGGACCGCTTCCTCGAGGCCGTGGCATGGAAAATCGGCCGCATCGAGGTGGCGATTCATCGCTCGGTCGGCCCGCTTTCTGCAAGCCGCCTGGAATTCTTCGAATTTGTCGGTCATGTCGGCAGGCGGGCGCGCTAGTCCGCGGCCGGATCGAGTTCGAGATCCTCGGTATCGCCTTCGGCGGAAGTGAGCAACTTCACCTTCTGCTCCGCCGCCTCCAGCGCCTGCTGGCATTCCTTGACCAGCTTCACGCCGTTCTCGAATGCCTCGAGGGATTCTTCCAGGCCGAGATTGCCGTCTTCCATGCGGGTCACGAGTTGCTCGAGTTCCCGCAACTTTTCCTCGAAATTGAAGTCATTTTTCTTGTCGCTCATTTACCTTTCTCCAGAGTTTTCGCGCTCAGGTTTTGTCATGCGAAGCCCCGCCCAGGTCCCGTGCGAGTTTGTCGACTTGGGACGACAGGCCTACGACGTCTTCAAGACCGAGTTGAATGGCGATGCCGGCGCCGGATTTTTTGTCGAATTCGCCCGCCTTGCATATTTCTTCAAGTATAAGACGGCTCATCCGTTCTTCCACTGCGAACAGCACGACATCCCGGCGTTCGCTGACCGACAACCCGAATATGCCTTGCGGCACGGCCAGGCCTTCGCCCCGGGCGGCGGGGATAATGGTAGCCCCGGTCGCGCCGTGGTCGCGCGCAGCCTTGACGACCTTGTCGGTCAGCCGGTCATCGACGAAGGCCACGATCAGTTTGAATTTCATTTGCGGGGTCCTCCAGTTCGGCCCTTCCGGGCCACAAGTACGGAAAGCTGGGCATAAGCCAGCACGCTGACGATGGCGAACGGGGCCGCGAAGGCGATCAGCCCGAAGCCGTCGATCAGCGGATTGCGCCCGGGCACCGCCCCGGCCAATCCGAGGCCGAGCGCGGCAACCAGGGGCACGGTAACCGTGGATGTTGTCACGCCGCCGGAATCATAGGCCAGCGGGACCATCTTTCGTGGCGCCATCGCTGTCTGTATCACCACTACAACGTATCCGGCAATGATGAACCAGTGAATCGGCAGCCCGTAAATGATCCGGTAAACGCCCAGGGTAATACCGGTCGCAACGCCGAGGGCTACCGCGATGCGCAGGCCGAGGACGCCTACCGAACCGCCGGAAATTTCGCCGGCCTTGCCCGCCACCGCGATCAACGAGGGTTCGGCCATGGTGGTGCTGAAGCCGATGGCGAAGGCGAACAGATAGATCCATCCGTAATCGAGCCAGCCCGAACTGCCGGAGCCGGCGGTTGCCTGATCGATAAGTTGTTCGGCCATGCCGCGCCCAAGAGGAAAGATAGCTGTTTCCAGGCCGATCAGGAACAGCACGATGCCGAGCACCACGAATACGAATCCGGTCAGCACCCGGGCCGGATTGGCCAGGCGCCGGCGCAGCACCAGGAACTGGAACACGACGACGACGAGCACGATGGGCAAAACGTCGCGCATGGTGCCGAACAAGGTCGAGAATGTGAGTTCGGCCCAGTCCATCAGTTCGCGACCATGCCATAGCCCATGACGAAGATCATCGGCGTCAGGGAAGCGAATGCGATCAGGCCGAATCCGTCGAGCATCGGATTGCGGCCGCGGATCGAACTCGCGAGACCGACGCCGAGCGCGGTGACCATGGGCACGGTGATCGTGGAGGTGGTGACGGCCCCGGAGTCATAGGCGATGCTGATGATTTCCTGCGGGGCGAAAGTTGTCATGACGACCACGAGAGCGTAACCGCCGATGATCAGCCAATGGATCGGCCAGCCCATGAGGATTCGGACCACGCCGATGACGATGGCAATTCCGACGGCAAAGGCGACGACATAGCGCAATTCCAGCGCGTATCGCGCGATCGCCGCAGGATCGTCGGCGATGACGCCTGCTTCGGCAGCCGCCCGCGCCGCCTCGGCGCAGACCGCGATCAGCGCGGGTTCGGCGACCGTGGTGCCAAAGCCCAGGGCGAAAGCGAACGCCAGCAAGGCGGTCGGGCTGCCCTTGCGCACGAACCCGTTCGCCATGCTTTCGCCGAGGGGAAACAGCGCCATTTCGAGCCCGGCCACGAACAGGGTCAATCCCGCCGCGACGCATAACAGCCCGGCCAGGATCGTCAGGAAATCGTCGGGCGCCTGGCCGAGCACGAGGATCTGAAAGAATGCGATCACCGTAATGATCGGCGCGAGGTCGCGGACGCTGTCGCCGAGGGCGCGCGCGAGGTTGCGCAATATAGCCGGCATGCGGAACCTGAATGGCAACCGCAATTGGGGCCGGGGCGGCAAGCCCGGCAACAATCGAAAGTTGAAGGCCATTGACCGTCCAATTGGGCGCATGGCGGATGGTGCGGAACGATGGGCAATATATGCGAATTGATTCCGTGCTTCAACGCCGCCGGGATTTAGCGACATCAGCCGCAAAGTGCTAGAGTAGGCGGTCGAACAAGGCCGGATTGATCTCATGGGGCGGAAAAAGGCCGGTAAACGCCGAACCATTCGCTGGCTGATCGTTTTGCTGCCGCTCGCGCTGGTGGCCGCCTGCGCGCTGATCGATGGGCCGCCCGGACCTCCCGGCGGAGGCTCGGGCGCCATTGCCGGCGCGAGCGAGACAAGGAGCCTGGGCGACATCGAATACGTCGAAGTTGCCCCGCCCGCCGGGGAGAACCGGCAACTACTGGTCTTTGTTCACGGCACACCCGGCTCCTTGCGCGCTTACCGCTCCTACCTCACGGATCCGGTCTTGCGGGAGCGTTTCCACATGATCTCGGTCACCCGAGTCGGCTGGACCGCCGGAGCCCAAGGCAAGGAACCGTCACTCGAAGGCCAGGCCCGCGCCCTGCGGCCGATCCTGGAAATGGACCGTTCCGGCCGGGGCGCGATTCTCATGGGACATTCCTACGGCGGCCCCGTTATCGCCCGCGCGGCGATGGATTACACCGAACTCGTCGGGGGGCTGGTTTTCGTCGCGACCACGGCAGATCCGGAAATGAGCG
>CAZUSL010000084.1:0-15206 GCA_964622925.1 uncultured Pseudohongiella sp.
TTCGGAAAAAAGACGCTGAAACGCCTCGGAAAGTGCGCAGTGCGCTCAAGCCGCTGCCGGGTCAAGCCGGCTGGAGTGCGGCGAAGCGGGAAAACCAGGATGAACCGGACAAAACGGCACACTCATGCAATATTCGGGCTATGGTGGCGGTAATGAAGAGCGTGGCCAAGTGATAGGCAAGTCCGGAGATGGCGGAATCGACGGCACGATTCGAGAAGATGCCCTAGGACTGGATGAGGTCTACGTCCAGGCAAAGAAATACGCCGAAGACAATCCAGTAGGAGAACCTGCACTTCGCAATTTTGCGGGTGCTATAGATGCCGCTGGAACGACAAAAGGGGTATTTGTCACAACGGCTTCATTTACGAAAGGCGCAAAAAATTATGTTGCCCGAAGTCCCAAACGGATTGTGCTCATTGATGGAGAAGAACTTGCACGCCTAATGGTCGCTCACGATGTTGGAGTTAGAACTCGCGATGCATTTGAAATAAAACGGCTAGACGAAGACTTCTTCTCCGAAGAATGAAGCTTAGGTTTATGAGGAGTGAATCAGGGGTTTTCCTCTACGCGTAATAGATTAAAGCGCCCGATAGGCCCAGTCATGGCCAGACGACTAGGCCCAACTCCTTGAGCCTGATGGCCATGGCGGTCACCGATACACCGAATGTTCCCGCTAGCGATGGGAAATGGTCCCCACCGAAGTTCCGACATCGGGCAATGGCTTTTTCTCTATCTAATGATCGCTCATCAGCTCGAAGCAATTCGTGAGCATGCTCTGGACAGATTAGTTGTGCATTCGTGTTGTGAAAAGTCAGCTGTTCTTCTCTGAAGCGAGCTTTGAACTGTTTTCGAACGGATTTTCTGGGCATCAGAAAAACAGCCGCAAAATAATCCGCTTCTCGCTCCAAGGGCGGTCGAACAGAATTCGGAGTACCATTCAATGGCATATCCCTGTGCATCACTTCTCCGGGGTGCAACTCAAGATGGCCAAACTCGTGAAAAGCAGTGAAGCGCTGCACCTCTAGGGAAACATCAGATGCAACGGCAATCAATCTCCGCTGTCTATCCATTAACCCTCCAACCTTAAATTTCCGGCCTCGAAACGAGAAAATCTGTTCCGTTAGGCCACTTACTTCTCGAAAGTCGATATCAAGCACTTGTGCGAGATAGCGTGGTTTTATTAGGGATAACAAGTCGCCATTGAATTTCGGACACAGCAGTTTGCTCTTATCCAAAATCTCTCTTTGCAACTCTCTGGCTTTCCCTTCAATAGAAATTCTGTCCACCATGTCAAAATACCATATATTGTTATGAGCGAAAATTGATACCACAACATATGGTTTTCGTCAACCTGTTA
Source organism: uncultured Pseudohongiella sp. (assembly GCA_964622925.1). GTDB lineage: Bacteria > Pseudomonadota > Gammaproteobacteria > Pseudomonadales > Pseudohongiellaceae > UBA9145. The sequence continues at coordinate 1,358 of CAZUSL010000084.1, forward strand.
GTGGAAATACTCTCGAGTTCGGAACGGAGACGTTTTCGGAACGACGATAGCCCGAATCTTGGAGTACCAGAACACCTAACATTTGGCTCCGAAAATGCACCGTCAAAATCAGTCTCCAATCGTCTTTTCCCCCCGCAAATCCTCGAAGGCCTGGTTTTGGGAGAGGTAGGTGCGGCCGCTGAGGCGGGTGAAGAAGCGGGTGCCTTTGAGGATATTCATGATCGGCACCTTGACTTCGGACAGGTGCAGGGAAATGCCGGAATCGGCGAGGACGTCGTTGATATTTTCAAGGGTTTCCAGCGCGCTGAGGTCGATGTCGTTCACCGCCGGACACATCAGCACGACGTGCTTCAGGCCCGGCCGCTCGGCGACGAGGCGGAACAGCAAGGTTTCCAGGTAGCGGGTATTCGGAAAGTACAGCGCCTCGTCGATTCGCACCGAAAGGATCTTGTCGCTCGTTTCCACCTGGTAGTGCCTGACGTTGCGGAAATGCTCGGTGCCGGGCACCCGGCCGACGATGGCGACATGGGGGCGCGAAGTCTTGTAGAGGTGCATCAGCGCGGCGGTCAATACGCCGGCGCCGATGCCGGCTTCGGCGCCTACGGTCAATGTCACGATCAAGGTGATGGCGACCGCGAAGAAATCGCTGCGCGAGTGGCGCCAGGACTTGGCGAAGATCGAGAAATCGAGCAGGGCGTAAACGGCCACGAGGATTACCGCGGCGAGGCAGACTCTGGGTAACCAGTAAAGCACGGGCGTCAGGAACAGAACGACGAGCGCGATGATTACCGCGGCGTAGAAGCCCGCCGCGGGAGTCGCGGCGCCAGCTTCGAAATTGACCAGGGAACGGGAGAAGCCGCCGGCGACGGGCATGCCGCCACTGAAGGATGTGACGAGATTCGCGGCGCCGAGACCGGTCAGTTCCTGGTTCGGCGAGATGGTCTGCCGGCGGCGCACGGCCAGCGCCTGGGCGACCGAGATCGATTCCACGTAACAGACGATCGCCAGCGGCAGGGCCGAGAGGAAAAGGCTGCCAAGCAATGCCGGCGAGAAATCCGGCAAGGTGAACGCAGGCAGGCCGGAGGGAATCTCGCCGAGAACTTTGACGCCAAGCTGTTCGAGATCGAATTGCCAGCTCAACAGGATCGCCAGCCCCGCCAGCGCGATGGGTCCGGCGCGCGAAAGCGACCGGGCCGCCCCGCGGCGGAATCCCATCCGGAGGAAGAGCCGCGTCAACCTGAGTTTACAGATCACCAGGAAGGCGATTGCCGCCAGTCCGAGGGCCAGGGTCGGCAGATGCGCACCGGTCAGATTCGCGATGAGCGAGGCAAACATCGCCAGCGCGTTGCTTCCTGAAACCGGGACATTGAACAGCAGATCCATCTGGCTCAAGGCGATCAGGATGGCCGAGGCGGTCACGAATGCGACGAGCACCGGCCGCGGGATGAAGTTGGCTACGAAGCCGAGCCGGAAAAACCCGGCCAGCAGCAATATGGCGCCGGTCATGAAGGACAACGTAAGCGCCGCCGCGGCATACTCGGCCGGAGTTTCCAGCGGTAGCCGGGAGAGCGCGGCGGCGGTCATCAGCGACAGGACCGCCACGGGGCCGACGGAAAGACAGCGACTGCTGCCGAACAATGCGTAGATCGTAAGTCCGGACATGGCGGCATAGAGGCCGGCCTGGGCTGGCACTCCCGCCACGAGGGCCAGGCCGAGCGCCTGGGGAATCAGCATGACCGCGACCACTATCGCCGCGATGGCGTCATTGCGCAGATCCTTGAGTCGATAATGCCGCGCCCAGACCAGGGCTGGAAGCCAGTCTATCGCCGGTCTAGATGTCACGGGGCCGCTATCCTTGCTCCAGCAGGTTGCGCAAGTCGATGATCGCCGCGTTGGCGCGGGAGATGTAGTTGGCCATGGTCAGCGAGTGGTTGGCGAACGTGCCGAATCCCGAACCGTTGAGAATCACCGGGAAATACACCGTGCCCTGGCTCGCTTCGAGTTCGCGAATGATCTGGCGCAGGCTGGCGCCGGCGTTCTTGTCTTCGACCACCGCCTCGAAGTCGACCTCCACCGCTTGCAGGAAATGCATCAGCGCCCAGGTGGCGCCGCGGGCTTCGTAGAAGATATCGTCGATTTGAAGCCATGGAGTCTGTACCTGGATTTCGGAATCGGCCGGGGTCGACTGGGCCGCGGCCGGCTCCCCCGCGGTGTCGGTATTGACCCGGTTCTGCCGCACACTGGCGCTCAGGCGCTGGGACAGGCTGCCGAGCCGGGTTTCCACGTCTTCCAGCCAGGTCGCGAGGTTGTCGGCGCGGGCGAAGAACTGGGCGTCCGCGTTACTCGGATCGGAAATCCGGGCCAGGTAGGATTGCAGGCTTTCGACCGCTTCCTGGTAGACATTCTCGGTGGCCGGAAAGATCCAGCTATCGTTGTCGAAGTGGAAATTGGGCTCGGCGACGATGAGGTCGGGGTCCTCGGTCGACTGGGACTGGGAGCGGCTGAAACTCTCGCGCATCGCCCGGGACAGGTCGCGGACCTGGACCAGGGCGCCGAATTCCCAGTTGGGAATGTTGTCGAGGTAAATCCCCGGCGGCGTGATGTCGTTGGTCAGATAGCCGCCCGGTTTGTCGAGCAATGACTCCGCAACGCGGATCATGGCGGACGTAGTGGCTGCGCCGATCACATAGTCGTTGCCGCTTGCGGCGAGTTTCTCGGCTGTGTTCAGGCGCACCGAGAAAGGATCCGGCTCCCAACTCCAGTAAATGCCGAGCGCCACCACGAAGACGGCCAGCGCGCCGACTCCCCAGAGTACGATTCTGCGCGCGAGTCCGCCGCCTCCACCTCCGCCGGGCCACTTGATGCGGGCGCGAAGACCGCCCCATTTCTGTCTGATCCAGCCAACCATGGCTCGCAGTTTACCTTAAATGGCTTGTCTCGGCCGTTCCCGCCGGTGTTCAGGATTCAGGCATTCTGAGGCGGATCAGGGTAACGCCGGAAATCTCGATATTGCCGCGCAGCCGATAGCCCGCGACCGATTCACGCATGGTCGAATACATCCAGCGCGCGAGTTCGTCGTCGGGCGCGGTAATGAGCACGAAGGCGTCATGCTCCCTGGCCTGGGTCGCGATATCAGCCAGTGTTGCGCGTATCGCATCGTCCTGGCGGCGTAACATCCTTTCCTCAAGCGGGAAAAACAGATCCCCTGAATTACGTTCGGCTTCGAGCGCCTCGCGGGCGGGGGCGATGCCGGGATGGGCGCCGTCGATGATTTCCGCCCGGCCGAGCAGGCGGTCGGCATTGGTGAAATTGCCGCGATTGGCCGCTTCCAGGGCCAGGTCGAGATAGCGCTCGACGATGCTTTGCATGCCCTCGAGGGCAATCTCGTTTTCCGGCTGCAATTGCAGGACTTCGCGAAAATAGTCGTAAGCGTTGTCGAATCGCGGCGTGAGCAGGCGGTCGTCGTCGAGAGCTTGCAGACCCGAGAAAAGCAGGTCGGCAATCAGCCTTTGCAGATTCGACGGAATTTGCTCGACTTCGGGTTCCTCCACGGGAATCGTGCGCATTTCCGGAAGCGCCGCGGAAGATTCAGCCGTCCGCTCCGGCGGAGGGGATTGCAACTGACAGGCATGGAGCAGAACAACGATCGGGAGGCAGGAAAGTCGTGAATCGCGCATGCCGCTATCTTACGCCAGCAACTCGGAATAGGGTATGAAAATCAGGCGGTCTCCCGGCTCGACCGCGGTATGGGGAGGCACGACCAGCAATCCGCTCGAACGGCTCAGCGAAGAACCGGCGCCTGAACTCTGGTTGTCGAAGGGAAGCGCCTGTTCATTGCCATCGGTATCGACCTCGACCGTCACGCGCAGATACTCCTGCCGGTTTCCGCTCTGAGGACTGGAAAATCCCGTCGGCAGCCGGTAACCGGCGGGAGCGGTTGCCGCGGCGCCCATCATCTGGAACAAGGCCGGCCGCACGATCAGGCAGAACGTGACGAACGCGGAAACGGGATTGCCCGGCAGGCCGAAGAAAACCGTTTGCCGGACCTTGCCGTAAGCGAGGGGCTTGCCAGGCTTGATGGCGAGTTTCCACAGTTGCAACTCGCCTTCGCTCTCGACGGCCGCGCGCACATGGTCCTCGTCGCCGACCGACACCCCCCCGGTGGTAATGATGCAATCCACTTTGGCGGAAGCTTCAAGCAGGGCCTGCCGCGTATGTTCCAGATCGTCGGCGGCGATGCCCAGGTCGGCGAGTTCCACCGGCATGTGCTGCAACATGCTCGCCAAGGCGTAGAAATTGCCGTTGTAAATCTGTCCGGGCTGCAGGGGAGTTCCGGGCGCCGCCAACTCGTTGCCCGTCACGAGCAATCCGACCCGCAGTTTCCGCCGCACCGGCACATCGGCGCAGCCGATCGAAGCGAGGACGCCGATGTCCTGCGGCTGCAGGCGATGTCCGGCGCGAAACAGCAGATCGCCGGCGCGCACGGCATCCCCCGCAGCGCGCACATGATCTCCCGGCGCTACCGGCGTGAGCACGGTGACCTCGCCGTCGCCGGCCCGGCAGTTTTCCTGGATTACGACGGCGTCGGCGCCTTCCGGCAATGCGGCGCCGGTGAAGATTCGCGCCGCTTCACCTGCAGGCAACTCGCCGCCGGCCTGGCCCGCGGCGATGCGGCGATTGACCGGCAGGCTTACCGGAGCCGTGCGCGCATCGGCGGCGCGCAGGGCGTAACCGTCCATGGCGCTGTTGGCGAAAGGCGGCACATCGATGCCGGCGCGTACGTCCCGCTCAAGGATTCTGCCCCGGGCGGCAAGCAGGCCGACGGTTTCCGCGCCGCTGATTTGCGGCACGGTTTCCCGGATCAGCCGGCAGGCGGCATCCACCGGAGTCAATGCGCTGCCGGTAACTTCTGTCATGGGTAGCATGCCCGGGCCGCTTCAGGCCGCGGCCTTTTTCGCCGGATCGTACAGGGACTGCACGGTTTTCTTCAATTGTTCCTGCCAGCTTTTCGCTTTGATGCCGAACGTATCGAACAGCTTTTTGCCGGACAGCGTCGAATTGAATACTTCCGGCGCCCGAACCGGCTTTTCGATCAGATTCACGCGATCCAGCAGAGCATAGATGTCCGCGTCGCGGGCGGCCGCGAATTCCAGGGTCAGCTTCGCCACGTCCTTCTCCCAGGTCGGCGTCAGACCGCAATAATGGTAAGTGCCCCAGACATTGGCGTCACAGTCCACCTGATGACAGATCGCAAGAATCGCCGTGGCCAGATCTTCGGTGCTCGTGGGATTCAGCCGCCTGCGCCAGACATCGATTTCGCCGTCATGACGCTTGATCGAACGTATCCATGACTTGATCAGCCCTCGCTTGTGCGGGCCGAACAGCCAGCCGGGGCGCAGCAGGATATGCTCGGGCAACTCCCGCACCCGCCGTTCGCCTTCCAGCGAACACCGGCCGTAAATTCCGGCGGGGTCGGGTGCGTCGTGCTCGCCATAGGCAAGTTTCTTGTCGCCGGCAAAAACGTAACTGCTGGACAGGTGAAAGAGGGGAATCTCCAGGCGCCCGCAGATCTCCACAAGCACTCCGGGCAGTTCCGCATTGATCGCGCAACAGCGATCTTCCATCAACTGGGCCCGTTTCAAGGCGCTGTGATTGCCGGAAATGAAATCCGCCAGATTGATCAGTTGCGTAGGTTCGTACTCGCCGATCATCGCGGCGATCGCCGAAGCATTGTCCGGCGTAAAATGCTTTTCCGCCGGCGCCAGGAACGAGATCTTGCGCTTGCGCAAGATCTCGGTCAGGGCTTTTCCGGTGGGACTTCTGGCGCCAACGAGAAATAACTTCATGGAATGACGATGGCGTATCCGTTTACTGGCTTTTCAACTTCGTTCAGAACGGAATATCGTCGTCATCGAAGTTGTCGAAACCGGACGATTCAGGCTGGGCGGCCGCGGCCTTTTCCCGCTGCTGGCCTCCGCCCGCCGCGGCAGCCGGCTGACGTTGTTCGAAAGAACCCCCGCCACTGCCCGCATCGCCCCGCGAGTCGAGCATCTGCATATCGTTGGCGATGATTTCAGTAGTGTAGCGCTTGACGCCATCTTGTTCCCAGGATCGGGTTTGCAGGCGACCCTCCACAAACACTTTTGAACCCTTTTTCAGATACTGTTCGACGATTTCCGCCAGTCTGCTGAAAAACACCACGCGATGCCACTCGGTGCGCTCCTGCCGCTCGCCGGTGTTGCGATCTTTCCAGGACTCGTTGGTTGCGATCGTTACGTTGGCGACCGCGGTTCCGCTAGGCGTGTACCGCACCTCGGGATCGTTGCCGAGATTGCCGATGAGTATGACTTTGTTGATTCCGCGACCTGCCACGATTACCTCCAATTGATAGCTGATTCGTCCTCGCTAAAGTCTATACCATTGACCAAAAGCTCGCTTAGTTTCTTCCCGATCTTTTTCCCAGTCTCCGTAAGCCGACGCTGGCGTGACGGGTTTCGGTGGCGTGCGAGGCAAGGATGCCGAGCCCGAGCCTACATGGACGTATTTACGGCGGACGCCGAAACCCGTCACGCCAGTGGCGGCGAGATGCTGATCGAAGCAAGTAAGCCGCATTTGCCCGACGTGGGAGCTTTGCGGATAATTGGCCGTTTGACTTCGTCGCCGGGAAACTCATGGATTCCATCTTCGTCAAGGGCGCCCGCACCCACAACCTGAAGAACATCGACCTCACCATTCCCAGGGACAAACTCGTGGTGATCACCGGTCTGTCCGGTTCCGGCAAGTCCTCGCTCGCCTTCGATACCTTGTACGCCGAAGGGCAGCGGCGCTACGTCGAATCGCTGTCGACCTACGCCAGGCAGTTCCTGTCGATGATGGAAAAGCCTGACGTCGATCACATCGACGGGCTTTCTCCGGCGATTTCCATCGAACAGAAATCTACCTCCCACAATCCGCGCTCGACCGTCGGCACCATCACCGAGATCTACGACTATCTGCGGCTGCTGTTCGCCCGGGCCGGGGAGCCTTTCTGCCCCGAACACCAGGTCAAGCTCGAAGCCCAGACCGTAAGCCAGATGGTCGATCAGGTGCTCGCCCTGCCGGAAGGCACGCGGGTGATGCTGCTCGCGCCGGTGGTACGCGAACGCAAGGGCGAACACATACACGTGTTCAACGAGTTGCGCACCGGCGGCTTTATCCGCGCGCGAGTCGACGGGCTGATCTGCGAAATCGACTATCCGCCCGAACTCGACAAGAACAAGAAACACTCGATCGAAGTCGTCGTCGACCGATTGCGAGTACGGCCGGATCAGGCCCAGCGCCTCGCGGAGAGCTTCGAGACCGCGCTGTATCTGTCCCAGGGCCTGGCCATGGTCGCCAACATGGATGCGGAACAAGACAGCGAGGACATGGTGTTCTCGGCGCTGTTCGCCTGCCCCCATTGCGGCCACAGCATCCGCGAACTCGAGCCGCGGCTGTTTTCCTTCAACAATCCCGCTGGCGCCTGCTCGTCCTGCGACGGTCTCGGCGTACGCGAGTTCTTCGATGAATCGCGCGTCGTCACCGACCCGGAGCGCAGCTTGTCCGAAGGTGCGATTCGCGGATGGGAGCCGAGAAATCTCTGGTATTACTCAAAACTCGAAGCGCTGGCGAGACATTACCGATTCGATCTCACCACGCCTTTCCAGCGTCTCGACCGGCGCTGCCAGGACATCGTCCTGCACGGCAGCGGGGAAGAGGAAATCAGTTTCCGCTACGTCGGCAGCAGCGGCATGAGCATCAATCGAAAGAAGCCGTTCGAAGGCGTCATGCCGCATATCATGCGCCGCTACAATGAAACCGATTCCGATCGCGTGCGCGCCGAACTGGCCCGCTATCTCAGTTTCAGGGTCTGTCCCGATTGCGACGGCACGCGGCTGAAACAGGACGCCCGCAACGTCTTCATCGAAGGCCACAATTTGCCGGAAATCTCCGAAATGACCGTGGCCCGGGCCGCGCGCTATTTCAACGAACTCGAACTGGAAGGCAAGCAGGCCCGCATCGCCGAAAAGGTGCTCAAGGAATTGCAGCAACGGCTGAAGTTCCTCGTGGACGTGGGCCTGAACTATCTGACCCTGAACCGCAGCGCGGAAACGCTTTCGGGCGGCGAAGCCCAGCGCATCCGCCTTGCGAGCCAGATCGGCGCCGGGCTCGTCGGCGTCATGTACATACTCGACGAGCCGTCGATCGGCCTGCACCAGCGCGACAACGGCCGTCTGCTCAACACCTTGCTGCAACTACGCGACCTCGGCAACACCGTGCTCGTGGTCGAACACGACGAGGAAGCGATTCGCAACGCCGATCACATCATCGATATCGGACCGGGCGCCGGCATTCATGGCGGCGAAATCGTGGCCCAGGGTCATGTAAATGCGATCGAGAAATGCGCGGAGTCGATTACCGGAAAATTTCTTTCAGGCCAGGAGATCATCGCGGTTCCCGAACGCCGAACGCCATACGACAAGGAACGCCTGCTGCTGATCAAGGGCGCCCGCGGCAACAACCTGCAACAGATCGACGTAACTTTGCCGCTCGGACTTTTTACCTGCGTAACCGGCGTGTCCGGTTCCGGCAAGTCCACCCTGGTGAACCATACCCTGTATCCCATCGCCGCCACCCGCCTGAACAAGGCCCAATCGCTTTCGCCCGCGCCTTACGAGTCGATCACGGGCCTGCAATTGCTCGACAAGGTGGTCGATATCGATCAAAGCCCGATCGGCCGCACGCCGCGATCCAATCCGGCAACGTACACTGGGTTGTTCACCCCCGTACGGGATCTGTTCGCCGCCACCGCCGAAGCGCGCAGCCGGGGTTACAAGCCGGGGCGATTCAGTTTCAACGTCAAGGGCGGCCGCTGCGAGGCCTGCCAGGGCGACGGGCTGATCAAGGTCGAGATGCACTTTCTGCCCGACGTGTACGTAACTTGCGATCTCTGCCAGGGCAAGCGCTACAACCGCGAGACACTCGAAGTCAAATTCAAGGGCAAGGATATCCACCAGGTGCTCGACATGACCGTGGAAGAGGCGCGCGAATTCTTCGACGCGATCCCGGTCATCGCCAACAAGTTGCAGACGCTGATGGACGTGGGCCTGTCCTACATCCGTCTCGGCCAGTCGGCGACGACCCTGTCCGGCGGTGAAGCCCAGCGGGTGAAGCTGTCGCGCGAACTATCCAAGCGCGACACGGGCAGCACGCTCTATATCCTCGACGAACCCACGACGGGCCTGCATTTCCACGACATCCGCCAGTTGCTGAAAGTGCTGCACCGTTTGCGCGACCACGGCAACACGATTGTGGTCGTGGAACACAATCTCGATGTGATCAAGACGGCCGACTGGATCATAGACCTGGGCCCGGAAGGCGGCAGCGGCGGCGGCCGCATCGTCACCAGCGGCACGCCGGAGCAGGTGGCGGAAGTCCCGGCGTCCCACACCGGGAGATTCCTGCAAAAAGTGCTGCCCTGGTCCGAGGCGCGCGCGGCAGTCTGAAGATTTGAGACGTAACGAACGCGTGGTTATTGTGCCGACGGATCCGCTGCCGGCGCTGGCAAAAATTCCCGCTCCGGGAGACAATCCGCAACTTTGAATCGACCGCCCCAAGGGGTCTGGCGCTGGTGAGGCTTATGAAAAACCTGGTTCCCGTTTTACTTCTGGTCTGGATGTTGTGCCCTGTCGCGATGGCGCAAACCCCCGCCAGAGCTACCCCGTTCTATCCGCCCGGGATCGACTTCGATCCGGACATCCCGCGCCCGGAATCGATCATCGGTCACCCCTTGGGCGAACGCATCGCCCGTAATGACTTGCTGGTCCGATACATGCGCACGCTGGCGGAAATGTCCCCCAGAATCACCGTGGAGGACATCGCCTACACGCATGAAGGCCGCCCGATCCTCGGATTGACCATCACCAGCCCGGAGAATCATCAGCGTCTGGATGCGATCAAGGCGGCTCATGTCGCTCTCAGCGACCCCGGCAGCGCCCAGGAAGTGGACGCGGACATGCCGGTAGTCACCTGGCTGAATTACGGCGTACACGGAGCCGAGGTGAGTTCCACCGATTCCTCGATGGCGGTGGCCTACCACCTGGCCGCGGCCCGGGGGGAGGAAATCGAAGCCACGCTGGAGAGCAGCGTGATCATTCTCATCGCCGTATTCAATCCCGACGGCAACAGCCGCATGTCGGCATGGAACCATATGTACGGCGCCAACGTGCCGGTCTCGGACCCCCGTCACCAGTTGCACAACACGTTCTGGCCCGGCGGGCGCACCAACCATTACTGGTTCGATCTCAATCGGCAATGGCTGATTCTCCAGCACCCCGAGCCGCGGGGATGGGTGGCGAAGTTTCATGAATGGAGGCCGAACATCACCGTCGATTACCACGAGATGGGGCAGAACAGTACTTACTATTTTCATCCGGGGGTCCCCGACCGCACCTTTCCCTACATACCGCCGAGATCCATGGAACTGCTCGACGAGGTGGCCGAACGGCCCCGCTCGTGGCTGGACAGCGAGCAGCGTCTCTACTTCAACGAGGAGGGCTACGACAACTTCTACATCGGCAAGGGATCGACCTATCCCCACATGCACGCCAGCATGGGCATGCTGTTCGAACAGGCCGGCAGCGAAGGGCTGCTGGATACGCCCCACGGCATTCTGTCGTTCCGGGACAATACCCGCACGCAATATCGCACTTCGCTGGAAATGATCCGCGCCGGCGTGGAAATGCGCGGCGAGTTGCTGCAATTCCAGCGCGATTTCTCCCGTGAAACACCTGAACTCGCGGCTGATGATGAAGTGAAAGCCTATGTGTTTTCTTCTCACGGGGATCCGGCCAGGGCCTACCATGCGATAGATCTGCTGAATCGGCACCAGATCGGCGTACAGCGGCTCAACCAGGACATTGAAGCAGGTGAGATGAGCTTCTCCTCCGAAGATTCCTACCTGGTGCAAACCGATCAGGCGCAATACCGCATGATCAAGGCCCTGTTCGAGTTGATCACGGAGTTCGAGGACGAGACTTTCTATGACGTGTCCGCATGGACACTGCCCCTGGCTTTCGATTTTGAATACGCGCCTCTCGATGCGGGAGACATTCGCGGGAACGTGATCGGCGACGAAGTGCGCGCCGAGTTTCCAGTCGCTCCCGAACCCGCCGAGGCCGGCTTTGCCTATCTGTTTTCGTGGTCGAATTACTATGCGCCGCGGGCGCTGTACCGATTGCTCGACGCCGGCGTGCGGCCCAAGGTGGCGACGAGACCCCTGGCTGTCACCGACAGCGGCGGAGAAGCGGTCAGCCTCGACGCGGGCGCGATTCTCGTCCCGCTCGGCTGGCAAGGCGGCGATCTGGAAGATGCGGAGATTCACGAGTTGATGAGCGTGATCGCAATGGAAGACGGCATCGCCGTGCACGCGGTCGACAGCGCCCGCACGCCCGTCGCCGGCATGGACCTCGGCAGCAACAACTTCGCCGACATTCCCCAGCCGACCGTGCTTCTGCTGGTGGGCGAAGGCGTTGAAGCCTACGACGCCGGCGAAGTCTGGCATCAACTCGACGCGCGCATGAAGATGCCCGTTCACATGGCCGAGAAAAGGCACATCGACGGCCTCGATCTGAACGAATACAGCCATATCGTGCTCGTGGGAGGCAATCACGGCGATTTGTCCGAACAAAGCGACGAAATCGACCGGTGGGTCAGACGCGGAGGCACCCTGGTGGGCATTCGCCAGGGCGCGAGGTGGGCTTATGACAATATCCTCCACCCGGACGATGTGGACGATTCGTCCGATGCCGAAATCGAAGTCGAAGTACAGATCGATGCCGACGGGACCGAGAACGGAGAGGGCGCCGGCGCCGAGCGATTCGATTACGCCGACAAGGACGACATCGAGGCCCAGGACATCATCGGCGGCGCCATCTTGCTGGGCGACCTCGACAACACCCACCCCATCGGGTTCGGCATCAGCGATCGCGATATCGCAAGTCATCGCAATACCCTGATCGCATTCGATCCGCCGGAAAATCCGTGGGCGAGCCTGATCCGGATTCCCGACAATGCCCTGTTGTCCGGTTTTGCCTCGGCCGAGAATCAGGCGGCGCTGGCGGGGAAAGCGATGGCGATCGCCGAGCGGCACGGCAGCGGCAGCGTCATTGCTTTTGCCGATAACCCGAATTTCCGCGCCTACTTCTTCGGCACCAACAAACTGTTCATGAACAGCCTGTTTTTCTCACTGGCGTTCGATCGGCCGCGCTGAATTTCCAGATGAGGAGTTGCTGTCTCAAATTCCGGAGGCGCCAGCCCTTAGACGAGTTTTGCGCCAGGCAGGGAAGACATCTTCCGATCAAGCGTGAGAGTCGTCAATCCGGAGCGCGCGTAGTCGTCGACTATCAAGTGGTCGAACAGGCCTGGACCGCTGGAAGCGGCGAGCGCTTCAAGCACGGCTGGACTGTTAAGAGGAGCCACGAGGCCGCTGGTCAGCGCGGCCCGCAGAGCGGACTTGGCATCTTCTCTCGTCGCGCCATAGTGGTGTTGAAGAGCGACATAGGTCTCCCCAACTACCTGATTGGAGGCGAACAACTCGACACCGCTTTCGGTCAGCGCGGCCAACCGCTCCACGCAGGAGGAATAATCCTCAGGAGGAAGGCCGGTTACCAATCTCACGAGCACCGAAGTGTCAATCCCGATACGCTGACGGTCCATATCCCTCGTCCCTGAATTTTCGGATATTGAAGGAGGGCGTTTCGGGCTTGATCTTGTCCCGCAATCCGCCCAGCCTGGATAGGTCTACCCGCTTGGGTTTGAGAATGTACCCGCCCCGAGCCTTGGTCAACTCAAGACGATCCCCCGGCCCCACGCCCATTTCGTTCAGCACTTTGGCAGGAAACGTAACCTGGCGCTTGGATGTGATTTTGACCAACATGGCAAACCTCCTTACCAGGAAGCTACTTTAGAAAGGTAACAACGTCAAGCCTCTGCTGGTACGGCGTGGTGATCCCGATAGCGTCAATCCGCTGCTTCGCATCACATGTGTTTGAACAGATGACCGTAAGCCTGGCTGGAACGCAGTTTTTCGGGGCGATCCCGGAGGGTGAGTACATAGCGGCCGCGCAGGTCGCGGCTGGCGGAGGCGATCTGGTCGACGCGCACGATGATTCCGCGATGGATGCGCCAGAATTTGCCGGGATCGAGTTGCGACTCCAACTGGCTGATGGCGCGCCGCACGTGGTGTTCGCGCTCGCGGGTCATGACGCTGGTGTACTTGGCGTCGGCGCGAAAATAGACGACCTCGTCCACCGGCACGAGCACCGTGGTATCGCCGAGCCCGGCCCGAATCCATTGCAGCCAGGACGGCGCGGCGCCGGCGCCGACCTGCTGCAGGAGCGCGAGCAATTCTTCCCGGTTCTGGTTCCCTTCACGCCGCAGCCGCTTGATGGTTGCCGCGAGACGCTCGTCGCTGACCGGCTTGAGCAGGTAATCCACCGCGGCGGCGCGGAAAGCTTCCACGGCGAATTCATCGTAGGCGGTGACGAATACGACCCTGGTGCGGGCGGGCAATGCGGCGGCCACTTCGAGTCCGGACATTCCGGGTAGACGGATATCAAGGAATGCGATATCAGGCTCCGCTTCGCGCGCAAGGCGAAGAGCTTCGCGGCCTTCGGCGGGCATGCCGACAATTTCCAGTTCCGGCCAGAGCAACGCAAGCTTGTCGCGCAACTGCTCGGCAAGCAGCGGTTCGTCCTCAAGGATCAGCGCGCTGGTCATGACTTTGCCAGGGGGATGCTGATCAATGCGTTGACGCCGCGCGGGGAGGCCG
>CAZUSL010000085.1:0-3801 GCA_964622925.1 uncultured Pseudohongiella sp.
GCCTGATAAATCGGCTGGTCGAAATGGGATTGTGCTCGCAGGCGAAGGCCGACGGGCTTCTGTCCTGGCCGAAGCAATGCATCCTCTACGGGGCGAACGGAGCCTACGGGCTGCGCATGGGTATCAATCACATCAAGATCGTGATGGACGCGGAGCGCTTGCGGGCGAAAGCCTACGCAGGTCTGCAGTGCTTCCCGCTGGCGCCCGGTAAGCGGTGAGATGGAATGCCTGCGGCATAAACCCTCGTCGTTGTTCCTGTCGAAGATCTTCTCCCGATGCCAATCCGCGGCGCTGCCGCCGCGGCGGACACGAGCCTGTTCCAGGGAACCAGCGTCATATGGCGCACATCTGCTACAATCTTGACCACGGCAGTCATCGTTGGCCGCGTCAGAAGGCCTGACGCTTCAGACTGTGGAACACGCGAGTGAGGAGAACAGACATGAACACGCAATCACAAATCCAGGAAAAGATTCTTGCCAAGGCCGAAGAGGACGAAGAATTCCGCGCCCGGCTCCTGGAGAATCCGAAGGCAGCCATCAAGGACGCAACCGGACTTTCGGTTCCGGATGGCATCAACATCCGTGTCCTTGAAAACAACGTCACCGACTTTCATCTGGTCCTGCCGCCGGCAGGCCGGAATCTGTCGGATCAGGAAATCAGCGGTGTGGCCGGCGGTATTGGTGACATAGGCAGCTGGTGAACACGGCCCTGCCGACGACTTGCATCGCACGGGAACCAAGTCAGATGTGGTCGATCGGGAAGGCTAGCACTTCGGCGATTGAGTCCGCTCCGCTCAGTAACATCAGCAGGCGATCGACGCCGAATGCTACTCCGACGCAGGGGGGGAGGCCGTGATTGAGGGCGGCGAGTAGTTTTTCGTCGATTTCGGGGACGGGGCGGCCGAGGTTTGCGCGTTTTTGTTGGTCGCGCTTGAAGCGATTGCGCAAGATCTTGTCGTCGGTTTCTTCGTCGTAGCCGTTGGCCAGTTCCATGCCGCGGCAGAATAGTTCGAAGCGGCGCGCTACGGGTTCGCCTTCCGGGTTGGGTTCGATTTTAGCGAGTGCAGCCTGGGCGGCCGGGTAGTCGTAGATGAAGCAGTGCTCGGGTAGTTTCGGTTCGATTGCCTGGGCCAGCAGTAACTGGAGGCAGTCGGTGGCGTCGAGGTCTGTGGCGTTGACCGGTAGTTTTTCCCGGGTGAGTTTGCGCAGGGGTTCGAGTTCGATTTGGTGCGGGTTGATTTCGAGATGGCGAAGGAATAGTTCGCGATAGCTTAGCCGGGGAATGGATGGCTGGGGCAGGAATTCGTGGAGGAGTTGTTCTACTTCGGTCATGAGTTCTTCGAGGGTGAAGCTTGGGCGGTACCATTCGAGCATGGTGAACTCGGGGTTGTGTCTGGGGCCGGCGTCGCCCTGGCGGAAACTCTTGCAGATCTGGTAGCAGGCGCCGCTATCCGCTGCGAGCAGGCGCTTCATGGCGTATTCGGGGGAGGTCTGCAAATGGAAGGTTTGCGGGCTGCCCCTGGTTTGGGCCTGGGCGGGAATTGAGTCGATATGCGTATCTGTGACCGTCGCGGGGGCTAGCAGGGGGGTTTCTACTTCGAGCGCTTCGCGTGCCGCGAAGAATTGCCGGATGCGTGCGAGTACGTTTGCGCGCAGCCGCAGCATTTCATGTCCGGCGGACGGTCGCCAGTCGGGCATGGCGGAGTCTACCTGGCGACCCGGTTCTGGTATTCCCCGGTCCGGGTATCGACCCGCAGTACATCGCCTTCGTTGACGAACAGGGGCACCTTGACCACGGCGCCCGAACTCAGGGTGGCGGGCTTGGAGCCGCCTTGGGCGGTATCGCCTTTCAGGCCCGGGTCGGTCTGCACGACTTCGAGTTCGACGAAATTGGGCGGGATCACCGAGATCGGCTTGTCGTTCCAGAGCACGATCTGGTAGGCCTCCTGCGGTTTGAGCCAGTTCCGCGCCTCGGTGATGGCGGCGGCGTCGGCGGCAAGTTGTTCGTAACTGCCGTCGGTTTTCATGAAATGCCAGAATTCGCCGTCTTCGTAGAGATATTCCATGTCGAGTTCAAGCACGTCGGCGCCTTCCAGCGACTCGCCCGACTTGAAGGTCCGCTCCCAGACCCGGCCGTTGAGCAGGTTGCGGAACTTGACGCGGTTGAAAGCCTGGCCCTTGCCGGGCTTGACGAACTCGTTTTCCAGGATCGAGCAGGGTTCGCCGTCGACCAGCAGTTTCAGGCCGCTCTTGAACTCGTTGGTTGAATAGGATGTCATGTCGCCTTTCGCTCACTTTGCCTCGGATACCGGTCCATGCCCGCTTCCATGCCTTCAGCCGGCCAGCCGGCGGAACTCTGGCAGGAATCCCTGTCCGATCTGATCACCGACCCGCGGGAACTCGCCGATTTCCTGCAACTCGATCAGCGCCTCGACCCCGCCGGCGAACAGGCGCTGGCGCAATTTCCGCTGAAGGTGCCGCGGGCCTTTGCCGAACGCATGGAAAAGGGCAACTGGCAGGACCCCCTGCTGCGCCAGGTCTGGCCTTCCCTCACGGAAGAGCGGGAGGCGCCCGGTTTCACGGCCGACCCGCTGCGGGAGCGCCATTATAATCCGCGCCCCGGCCTGCTGCACAAGTATCGCGGCCGGGTGCTGCTGATCGCGGCGCCGCATTGCGCGATTCATTGCCGATACTGTTTCCGCCGCGAATTCGACTATCGCGAAAACAGTCCGGCGCGTGCGGAATGGCGCGAAGCGTTCGATTACATCCGCGGCGATGCGAGCATCGAGGAAGTGATTCTCAGCGGCGGCGATCCGCTCGCGCTCGGGGACGGCCAACTGCGCTGGCTGCTCGAATCCATCACCGGCATTCCTCATGTGACCACCGTACGCATTCACACCCGCCTTCCCGTAGTAATTCCCGAACGGGTCAGCGGCGAACTGCTCGCGATGTTGCGCGGCTGCCGGCAGCGGGTAGCGGTCGTCATCCATTGCAATCACGCACAGGAGATAGACGCCATGGTCGCCGCGGCGCTGAATTCTCTGCACCGCGCGGGAGTCACCCTGCTCAACCAGTCGGTGCTGCTGCAAGACGTCAATGACGACGCCGCGGCGCTTTCCGCGCTCTCGAAACGGCTTTTTGCCGAGAATGTCCTACCTTATTACCTGCACCTTCCGGACCGGGTCGCCGGCACGCGGCATTTCGCCGTGACGCTGGAGGCGGCCGAGGCGATCATGCGGGAATTGCAGGCCTGCCTGCCCGGTTACCTGGTGCCCCGCCTGGTGCGGGAAGATCCGGGCGAACTCGCCAAGACCCGGCTGATATAGGCTTCCAACGCATCAAGGAGAATCTGTCCATGGACGGGACCTTGCAGACACAGGCGGCGCACCTGCCGAACGAACATCTCGACCCTCTGACGGGACTGCCGAACCGCGCCTGGCTCGAAGACGCCCTGCGGCGGGCGCTGGATGACGGCCGGCCAGCAACCCTGGCCTTGCTGCAACTGGAGAATTTCTACGAAATCCGCTCCTGGGTCGGCAAGTCCGACGCCAGCTTCCTGCTCAGCGATATCGCCCGGCTGCTGCAGCACAACCTGCCGGACGGGGTCATGCTCTGCCGCTGCGAGAACTACGAATTCGTCCTGCTGCTGCGCAACGAGAACAGCGTCAACGCAAGGCCGATCACCGACCGTATCAAGCAGGCGCTGCAATCGGCGGTATCCGAATCGATCCCGCCGCAACTAGAACTGAAATGCGCGGTCGGCCTGGCCTCGGCCGAGCCCGGCATGACCGGCCCGGACGTG
>CAZUSL010000086.1:0-4954 GCA_964622925.1 uncultured Pseudohongiella sp.
GCCAGACCGGCTGCGTGATCAGTTACGCAACCTATCGCGACAATATTCCGCCCGGCGGCGAAGGTCTCTTCCTGTTCGGCCGCGCGCCGAACGAGGATTCAGAGGTGGCCTGTTTCAACCCGGCGAATCCGGGCGGGGAAGGGGAGCTCGACGCCTATCTTTCCAACATCGGAGAAATTTTCCAGGGCGTGGCGCCGATGCCGGTATGGAGTTCGGCCGCGCCCGGGATTTCGACGCCCTTCGTGAAAGTGCCGGGCCTGCTCAACGCGCGTTGCGTCAACGACGGCACCTATCATTACCTGGAGGTGAGCATCGCCGCCGACCCGGCGGATCCGCGCACCGACGATATTCGCGGCGATGTCCTGATCGACGGTCAGATCAATGCGCCCTGGGGACTGCATCTGATCGACATGACGCTGGCGATGGGCAACCTGGTCGATATCGTCCGGATGCAGGCCGAGGCTTACGCCGGGCGTTGAATCAGTCTACTTCCAGGACCTTGAGGGTGTTGGTTCCGCCCTGGACGTCCTCCAGGTCGCCTTTCGAGAGAATGACCACGTCGCCCCTGGCGACCGCGCCGATTTGCACGAGAAACTCGACAACCGCCTCGTTGACAAGCGCGTAGTCGTAACTGTTCGTCTCGAACAACCGGGGATGGACGCCTCGGTACAGCGCGGCTCGCGACAGGGTGCGCGGGTTGTTGCCGAGGGCGTAGATCGGCAGCCTTGAGCGGCTGCGCGACATCAACTTGGGCGTATTGCCGCTTGAGGTGAGACAGCCAACCGCGCGCACGTCCGCCAGATGTTCGGCCACGGTCATCGCCGCCAGCGCTATCGATTCGTCGATGGCCTCGCAGTCGTGATCGAGACTGGTCTGCGGCGCGGCGAAAGGCGTCGATTCGGCGCCCAGGATCACGCGCACCATGGCTTGCACTGTTTCCACCGGATACTTGCCCGTGGCGGTTTCCGCGGACAGCATCACCGCGTCGGTTCCGTCGAGCACGGCATTCGAGACATCCATGATCTCGGCGCGGGTGGGATGGGCGTTCTCGACCATGGATTCCATCATTTGCGTCGCAGTGATCACGCAGCGGTTCAATTCACGCGACCGCCTGATGATGTGTTTCTGCATTCCCATCAGCGCCGCCTCGCCGATCTCGATCGCCAGGTCGCCGCGGGCCACCATCACCGCATCGCTGGCCTTGATGATCGCGTCCATGTTGGCGTCCGAGGCGACCGCCTCGGCCTTTTCAATCTTGGCGACGATGGCGCAGGCGGAACCTCGTTCCTCGACCAGTTTCCGCGCGGTTTTCAGATCGTCGGCCGAACTCGTGAAGGATATGGCCAGGTAGTCCACGCCCTGGTCGCAGGCGAACTTGAGATCCTCTATGTCCCTGGCCGTGGGTGTGGCGGCGTACAGTCCTCCGCCACGCAGGTTGATGCCCTTGCCCGCCCGCACCTCGCCGCCCGTGACGACCACGCAATTCACGCGCGAACCCGTTACATCGACCACTTTGAGTTCAAGCGATTCGTCTCCGAGGAGGAGCACGTCTTCGGGACTGACCTGCTCGGCCAGCGCCGTGAACTTGGTCGAGACTTGCTTGCGATTTCCGCCGTTCTGAGGCAGCGCCGGATCGATGGAAAACTCGTCTCCAGGCGCCAGTTCAAATGATTCGTCCGAGGCGAATCCACCAATACGGATCTTGGGTCCCTGCAAGTCGGCGAGAATGGCCACATGGCGGCCGGTCTCGCTTGCGGCGGAACGAATATTGGCGATTCTCGCGGCATGCTCCTCATGTGCGCCATAGGAGAAATTCAGCCGAAACACGTCCACGCCCGCGTTGATCAGCTCCCTGATTTTCCGGTCGCTCGCGGGCCCCAGGGTGGCGACGATCTTGGTGGATCTGGGAATTGGCGGATTTTCGGTTTCGGTGCTCACGTAAACGTCCTGTGGAAGATTCTTCGAGATTTCGCGGCGCGCAATGATACCAGCAAGTTGAGACAAAAAAGGCGATAATGATGAGGCTCATGACAACATACTTTACTTATACGGACAGCCCCATCGGCAGCCTGTTGCTCGCCGGAGACGGAGAAAATCTGCATACGCTGGGATTCCCCGGCGGCAAGATGCAGCGCCGCCACGAACCCGGCTGGATCGAGGACGCGGCCCCGTTCGCGCAGGCGATCGAACAATTGCGCGCCTACTTCGCCGGCGAACTCGAACGGTTCGATCTGCCCCTGGCGCCGGCGGGAACCGAGTTCCAGCGCAAGGTCTGGGCGGCCCTGCAGGACATTCCCTACGGCGAAACGCGCAGTTATGGAGAACTTGCCAGGCAAATCGGCAACGGCAAGGCCTCGCGGGCGGTCGGCGCCGCCAACGGCCAGAATCCGATTCCCGTCATCATTCCCTGTCATCGGGTCGTCGGCAGCGACGGCAGCCTGACCGGATTCGGCGGCGGCCTCGAAACCAAGCGGCGCCTGCTGGAGCTGGAGACGCCGCTGGCAATCGGATAACCGCATTTGGCCCGTGGCTGCGACAGCGTTAGAATTCCGAGCCCATGTTAAGCAGCCAACAGAACATCATTTCCCGGGTCGCGGGCTGGCTCGATGACGGCAAACCGGTCTGGCTTTCCACCATCCTCAAGACCTGGGGCTCTTCACCGCGCCCGCCGGGCTCAATGCTTGCCTGCACCACGGACGGCGAACTGGCAGGATCGATTTCCGGCGGCTGCATCGAAGAGGATTTCCTCGAACAATTGCAGAACGGCAGCCTGAAATCGCAATACGACGAGCAGGGCAAACCGTTCCGGATCCGGTACGGCATCAGCGCGGAGGAACAGGCGCGCCTCAAACTGCCTTGCGGCGGGCAATTGCACGTGCTGCTCGAATATCTCGATTCAGACGATGCCAATCGGCAGGTTTTTTCGCGCCTGGCGGGCGATCTCGACGCCCATCGCAAGGTCTGCCGGGTGGTCGACCTGCGTGACGGCAAGGTCAGCGCACGAAGCGGCAGCGAGGAAGCGGCCGTGATGATCGACGAAGACGCCATGGTGCACAGCCTGAGCCCGATGTACCGCCTGTTGCTGCTCGGCGCCGGCGATGTCGCGCGTTACGTTTCGGAGATGGCGCTGGCGCTCGAATACGATGTGACCTTGTGCGACCCGCGCCCGAAATATCTCGACAACTGGCATGTCGACGGCGTGGAGACGACCTCGCGCTTGCCCGACGACGTGGTCAGGGAGAGATTCAGCAATCCTTATGCCGGCGTTATCGCCCTGGCCCACGATCCGCGGGTCGACGACATGGCCTTGATGGAGGCATTGAAAACCGACGCTTTCTATGTCGGCGCCATGGGTTCGGAACGCACTTCCGCGGCGCGGCGCAAGCGCTTGCCCGAACTCGGATTAAGCGAAGAGGAAATCGACCGGCTGCATGCGCCGATCGGTTTTCAGATCCATTCCAAGACGCCGGCGGAAATCGCCATTTCCATCATGGCGGAAGTAACCGCCGTGCGTCATCAGGGAAAAGACCTCGTCAGGCAAGCACCTGCCTGAACACGTCCATCGCGATCGCCATTTCCTCGCGGTTGCCGAGGGAAATGCGCGAATGGGTCTGTTCCAGCGGCGAGAAGTCGCGGCCCACCAGCACGTTATGCTCGAGGCAGGCAGAGCGGAACTCCGCCGCCGGCATGCGCAGGTTGACGAAGATGTGATTCGTGTTGGAATCGGGCACCTCGTAACCGAGATCGCGGAAAAAGCCGATGACCTCGTCGCGGATCTCGGCGTTTTCCCGCACTTCCCAGGCCATATGTTCCTCGTCTTCCAGCGCTGTCAGCGCGGCGACGGCGCCGAGCATGTTGACGTCGCCCATGCCCCAGGCGTTGCGGATCTTCTGCAGGGTCTGCGGTTGAGCGACGGCGAAGCCGATACGCATGCCGGCCAGCCCGTGCGCCTTGGAGAATGACCTGGTGATGAACACGTTTTCGTATTCCAGCGCCAGCGGAATCGCGGTTTCCATGGCGCCGGGCCTTGCGTAGTAGATGTACGCCTCGTCGATGTGGATGTAAGTGTCCGGATTCTCTTCCATCACGCGGCGGACGAAGGCTTCGACTTCTCCAGGTCCCCGCACGGTGCCCGTGGGATTGTTGGGGTTGCAGAAATACAGCAAGCCGGCGCCGCGGGCGTTGTCCGCAAGCTGGTCGAGATCGATGCCCAGGTTGCGGTCGAGCGGCAGTTCCACCGTGCGCGCTCCGATTTGCCGGGCGGTGCTCAGGCTTGTCGTATAAGTCGGCAGGGGAGTGACGAATGCCTTCTCGGCATCGCAGAAGGCGCGGGCCGAGCCTTGCAGCAATGGCGTGGAACCGGTCGCCAGTTGAATGTTCTCCCGCTCCACACCGTAGTGATCGGCCAGACCTTGTTGCAGTTCGCCGACATGGTCGGGGGCGTAGCCGCGGCCGACGCGTTTGGTCGTATGGGCGTGAATCGCTTCCATGGTCTTCGGGCCGGGTCCGCGCGCGCTTTCGTTCTGATTGAGTTGAATGATGCCGTCGTCGAATACGCCCGTGGCCATGGCTTCACGAGTCTGGGCGTAGGTTTTTCTGCCCAGCAGGGCGCTTCCGGACATTGCGCCGACCGCGGCGCCGATAGCAATGGTTCCAAATCCACGTCGAGTAGTTTTCATTCATTCCTCCCGCGGCCCGGACAGGGCATTCTGGTGAGATCGGTGGTTGAAAGCCGCATCATAACGCCGGATTGCGCGAACCGCCAAGCAAATCACGTGGAATCTCGCGTCGATGCGCCGAATCGACGATCTTTCCTGTTAGCCCAAAGCAGTAATGTCCCCTTTGCGCAAAGCTAAAGTGTCCCCTTTTTCTGTGAGGAGGGGTTGTCTTGTCGAGCGCGGAGGTGGTGTTGAGCATGCGGGAGTCGGATCGTGCGGGCGTGATCCGTGATGTG
>CAZUSL010000087.1:0-31239 GCA_964622925.1 uncultured Pseudohongiella sp.
AACCGGCTGCGCCTGCTCGAACAACTGGAGCTGCATGGAGTCATCCTCTTTCGCGGTTTTCCCATCGGCGGCGCTGAAGAATTCGACGCTGCCCTGCGCGCTTTCGAACTGGAGAACTTCCCCTACGAGGGCTCCCTGTCGAACGCGGTCCGGCGGCATCGCACCGAGCGCGTGTTTACCGCCAACGAGGCGCCGCCGGATATAGAAATCTACCTGCATCACGAACTGGCTCAGACGCCGGTCTATCCGGCGCGGCTGTTCTTTTATTGCGAAGCCGCTCCCGAGTCGGGCGGCGCCACTCCGGTCTGCCGTTCGGATTGGCTGCTCACGCGTCTGCGCGAACGCGCGCCCGAATTCGTGGCCCGTTGCGAGCGGCTCGGCGTGCGCTACATCAATTTCATGCCCGCCGACGAAGACATGGAATCGGGCCAGGGCCGCGGCTGGCGCGCGACGCTCGGCGCGGAGAACAGGGTCGAAGCCGAAGCGCGCCTGAAATCCCTGGGCTACGGCTGGTCCTGGTTCGACGGCGCCGTGTTGCGGGCCTGCAGTCCGGCACTGCCTGCCGTGCGGACCTTGCCCGGCGGCAAGAGCGTATTCTTCAATCAACTCATCGCCGCCTGGCGCGGCTGGAGCGACAGCCGCAACGAGGCCGAGCGTTCGATCTGTTTCGGCGATCATTCGGAAATTCCCGACGACGGCATGCAGGCGGCGGCGGAAATCGCCGACGAGTTGACCGTCGACCTGGAATGGCAGGCCGGCGACATGGCGCTCGTGGACAACATGCAGGTCCTGCATGGCCGCCGCCCCTATTCCGGCCAGCGCCGGGTGCTGGCCTCGCTGGCTGCCTGATCGCCTGTCCGGCAGTGGAAATCCCGAACGATATTTTCGATTGCGCCGGTGCTCGCGCATGGGTTTCCGCATGTCCTGAATACGCACCGTCGCCCTTGTCATTAGTGCCGCTTGCGGAGTTCGAAGGACGCCGAATCTGGCTGAAAGACGAATCCCGGCGCATGAACCTGGGCTCGTTCAAGGCGCTCGGCGGCGTCTACGCCATCGCCAGGATCGTTGCCCGCGAAGCCGGCAGCGATATCGGACCTGCGGCGTTGACTTCCGAAGATGCGCGCCGCGTCGCCTCCCGGCTTTGCTTCGTGACCGCGAGCGCCGGCAATCATGGTCTCTCCGTGGCCGCGGGCGCAAGAATATTCGGCGCATCGTCCCGAATACACATCGCGGAAACCGTAGCCGAAGCATTTGCCTTGCGGCTGCGCGCCAGGGGCGCGGAAGTTCTGCGTTCGGGAGAAACCTACGAGGACAGTCTCGCCGCCGCGGCGGACGACGCGAAACGAATCGGCGCGATTCATCTGACCGACACATCCTGGCCGGGCTCTGTCGAATCGGCGCGCCTGATCATGGAGGGCTACACGATTCTCGCCGGGGAACTGGAATCGGCTTTCACGGATTCGGGAGAATGGCCATCGCGGGTTTACCTGCAAGCGGGCGTGGGCGGTCTCGCTGCGGCGATTGCGTGGTCGATAAGGCAAAACTGGGATGTACAGCCCGAGATTACGGTGGTCGAGCCAGACCGCGCGGCCTGTCTGCAGGCCAGCGTTGCCGCGGGCAAGCTCGTGACCGTTGCCGGGCCGGTCTCCAACATGGGCAGGCTCGATTGCAAGACTCCATCCTCGCTCGCTTTCGATATACTCAAGTCCGCCGCCGACCGGTTCGTGACGGTTTCCGATACGGAGGCGGCTCAAGCGGTCCAGACGGCGCGGCGGCTTGCCGCGCCGGATATGAGGGGTGGCATAGCGAGCACGCCTTCGGGAACGGCCGGACTCGCCGCGTGCCTGCGGGAAGACGGCCCCGGAGTTCCGCTGGTCATCATTTCCGAAGGAGACCCAGGCAATGGCGAATCCTGATCTGACCGCTTTTCGGCGGGACTTGCACAAGCACCCGGAAACGGGATTCGAACTCGCGCGCACCGCGGGCCTTATCGCCGACAAGCTGGAACAGGCCGGTCTCGAGGTGCGGCGGGAAATCGGCGGCGCAGGAATCGTGGCGAGCCTGCGCCGCGGAGCCGACGAGTCCGCCATCGGCATGCGGGCGGACATGGACGCGCTGCCGATCACCGAGAAAAACGGCTTTGCGCATTGTTCGGTGCATGCCGGCAAGTTTCACGGCTGCGGCCATGACGGCCATAGCACGATGCTCGTCGGCGCGGCGCTGGAACTTGCGCAAGACGACAGCCTTGCGCGAACGGTTCATTTCATTTTCCAGCCAGACGAGGAAAACGGCACGGGCGCGGCCGCGATGATAGCGGATGGGCTTTTCGAGCGATTCCCGATGCGCGAGATTTACGGATTACACAATCTTCCCGGCATGGCCGCCGGCAGCTTCGCCGTCAAGGCCGGCCCGTTCTGCGCCTTCGAAGACAATTTCGAGATCACGATTACCGGCCGCGGCGGGCACTCGTCGATGCCGGAGAAGGGCATCGACCCCATCGTCGTCGCGGGTTCGATCATCATGCAACTCCAGTCGATCGTTTCGCGCAACGTGTCCGCCGCCGACCGCGCGGTGGTTTCGGTTACCGGGGTCCGGACCGACGGCGCGCGCAACATCATTCCCGACACCGTCGTCATTTCCGGTGACTGCCGTGGATTCGAACGGCGCGTGTCGAAAAAGATCAGCGAGCGCATGAACGAGATCGTCCAGGGCGCCTGCGCGGCCCATGGCGCGCAAGGGGAAGTGAGCTACAGCACGTCGTTCAGGCCGCTGGTGAACGATGCCGAATGCACGGAAATCATTGCCGCCGCCGCGGCCGGCGTCAGCGAAGTCGACCGCGATTACGGCCCCGTCACGTTCTCGGAGGATTTCGCGGAGTTTCTGCAACATTGCCCCGGCGCCTTCATCCTGCTCGGCAACGGAACCGAAGGCGCCCATGGCATGTCCCTGCACAATCCCGCTTACGACTTCAACGACGAGATCATCCGCACCGGCGTCGATTTCTGGAAAGCGCTCGCTCTCAGTAGGCCAGGCGCGTAAAGCCGAACAGCGCGAATCCGCTGACCATCCAGACGGCGAACAGCAACCATTCCTGCGGCCAGAGCAATGCGGCGGGGCTTCCCGGAAAATACAGCACCATGATGCCGAGCGAGAGGATCAGCGCCGCGCCGCCGAACAACTCTCCCATCGGCAACTTCCAGGGCCGATGCATTTCCGGGAATCTTCTCCGCAACACGAGAAACGACAAGGCCACCATGGAATAGGCGATCACGATGCCCAGCCCCCCGGCATTGACGAACCACACCAGGCTTTCTCTCCCAAGCAGCGGCGCCAGCGCCGAAGCGCCCCCGATCAGCAGGATCGCGTTGACGGGCGTGTTGTATCGCGGATGCAGCCTGCCGAGAAATCTCGGCAGCATTCCCGATCGGGCGAGGGCGTAAACGGCCCTGCTTCCCCCGACCAGAAATGCGTTCCAGCTCGTCAGGATGCCCGCCACGCCGGCGAGGATCATCAGGTTCCCCGCCCAGGCTCCACCGAAAATTGCGTTCATGGCTTCCGGCACGCCGAGTTCGGCGCTTGCTATCTCCGCGGATGTAAGCACTCGCGACAGGCCAAGCACGATCAACATGTACCAGAGCACGGCCATGGATACGGAGAAAATGATCAGCCATCCGATTCGCCTGAAGGGAAGATTGATCTCTTCCGCGGCCTGGGGAATGACGTCGAAGCCGACGAACATGAAAGGGACCATGATCAGCACGAGAAATACGCCGCTGACTCCATCGGTGAACAGGGGCTCCATCGTCGCGCCCGAACCGGTAAACAGCGAGCCGGTGAAGAACATGAAGCCCGCCGCGAAAATCAGCAGGATGACCAGCTTCTGCAGCAAGGCGGCGGTGCGCACGCCGATACAATTCACCAGCGTCATCGAAAGCGCGCCGGCGACGCCGACTGCGACCCAGCTCGCATGGACCTCGCCGCCGGCGATCGTCCACAGGAATCCGACCTTGTAGTTCGGCGCCAGATATTCGACCACTGTCGGCAGGGCCACGGCCTCGAACGCCACCACCGACGCATAGCCGAAAACGATGGCCCAGGTGCAAACGAACGATCCGACATCCCCAAGCGCCTTGTGGCTGTAGACATGCTCTCCTCCTACCTGGGGCATGGCGGAGGCCAGTTCGGCATAGATGAGCCCGATCAGCAGCATTGCGATGCCGCCAAAGAAGAATGCCGACACGGCGCCCAGCGAACCGGCGTCCAGCACCCAGCCGCCGGCCAGGACGATCCACCCCCAGCCGATCATCGCGCCGAAGCCCAGCGCCAGCACGTCGAATCCTTTCAGTACGCGCCGCAACTCGCCATTACCTTGCTCGCTCATCGGCATCCCCTTTCTCATGAATCCAGGTGTCGGCAATCGTTCGTCACTATACGACAGTCGGCCCGTCCGGTTTTACTGCAACTTTTTTCTTGCATAATTCTGCCGATGGCGTAAGTTCGGCGGATACAGTGCGTGGATTTGTGAGGAGAGGATCGTGAAAACCCGAACTTCGACGCCAAGAATTGCAAGCCTGTTGCTCGGCCCTGCCATTCTGCTGTTCAGCCAGACCGGATTCGCCCAGTCGGACGAAATTGCCCGCACGGAACATGGTCATCCCGACCTGCAAGGCACCTATACCTATCGGACGCTGACCCCGCTCAATCGCCCGGCGGAACTTGCCGACCGCGAGGTGCTGAGCGAAGCGGAAGCCACCGAGTGGGAGGCCTACGAGAACCGGCGCCAGAATCGCGATCTGATCATCGACTCGGTCGGCGGGGCAGGCTATCCGCCCGGCGTGATTTCCTATAACGAGTTCTGGTACGAACGCGGAGTCGAGACGATCCGCGACCGCCGCACTTCGCTGATCTACGATCCGCCGGAAGGACGCATGCCGGCGCTGAACGAGTCCGGCCAGGAACGCGCCCGCATTCGCGCCGACGTGCGCGCCAACAGCATCGGGCCGGAAGCGCGCACCCTGGCGGACCGGTGCCTGATGAGCGGCGGCGCGGGGCCGCCCCTGATTCCAGGCTCGTATAACAACAACATCCAGATCGTGCAGACCGCCGATCACGTGATGATTCTCAGCGAAATGATTCATCGCGCACGGGTCATCCGCTTCGACGACGAACATCAGACCCGCCACGTCAAATGGGACGGCGATTCCATCGCCCGCTGGGAAGGCGACACTCTCGTCATCAACACGCGCCATTTCTACTATGACCAGAACAGCCGTTCGGGCGCTTCGCGTGAAACGATGATCGAAGAACGCATCCGCCGGATCGACGCGGATACGCTCGACTACGATTTCACCATTGAAGACCCGATGACCTGGGACGTGCCCTGGTCGGCGAAATTCCCGCTGCGGCGCATAGAGGATCCGATCTACGAATACGCCTGCCACGAGGGCAATCACGGCCTGCGCGGCATTCTCGCCGGCTGGCGCCGGCTCGAATCCATGGGCCTCCCCGGCGACGGAAGTCAACCCCAGGTGGCGGATACCGAGTGATTTCTGGCCGAAATTACGCACACGCAACCCATGGCGCCTATAGTTACTCCGCAAGATTTCAGATGGCTATCGTGGGCTGCGTGGCATTCTCGCAGGTTGGCGCCGGCTTGAGTTGTGGCGGATTGGGTAGTCATCGGAAAGGAGTGCTGGCCCTGGTGCATCCCTCCACCGAATCCATACAAGAAAAAGTTTCCCAGACACACACTAAGTGCTATAGTAAGCAGTGCGCTAGCAGGAGCGGAGGGCAAACGGATTGCGCACATTTGGGACTAAACGCTTCATGCGTTTTGCGCGGCGCGAAGGAATCTCGGACTCTACCCTTTGTGATGTCGTGTCACGTAGCGGTCGAGGGCTGATCGATGCTGACCTGGGCGGCGGCGTAATCAAGCAGCGCATAGCACGTCAGGGAGAAGGCAAGTCCGGGGCTATCGAGCAATCCTCCTTCTTCAAGCCGGGGACAAGTCGATATTTGTGCATGGGTACGCGAGGAGTGGGCAAGACAATATCAACAAGGCTGAACTCAAGGCCTTTCGCCTGCTCGCCGAGACTATGCTGGCAATGAACGAAGGCGGTGTAGATGCTGCGATTTCAAACGGTACGATCTTCGAGGTGATTTGCGATGATGAAACGCTACAAGAGCGACGCCCTCGCGGCGGTTCACGAAACTGCACTCGGCCTGACGGAAGCGGGAGTCATGCCGAAGCGGACAATGAAGGTTTTCGATGAACTTTGTCTCACTCCGGTGGAAGAGTTGTCTCCGGAACAGATTCGCGCGATCCGAGTGCGAGAAAACGCGAGTCAGGCTGTGTTCGCCATGTATCTGAACGTGACCGCGGGATTGGTCAGCCAATGGGAGCGAGGTGAGAAGCGACCGCGCGGCGCATCGCTGAAACTTCTGACCCTGGTCGAAAAGAACGGGCTGGACGCGGTTGCCTGAAAGAGGCGACCCGATGAGGGGTATTACAATGCGAGAAAATTATGATTTTTCAAGTTCCTCGGGGAACCCCTATGCGAAGCGGCTGAAGAAGCAGGTGACGATCCGGCTCGATGAAGATACCGTAGCTTGGTTCAAATCAATGGCCGAAGCCAAAGGCATACCCTACCAGAGTCTTATAAACCTCTATCTGCGCGACTGCGCCCAGTCGCGCCGCGACCTGAAGCTCACTTGGCAATCTCCTGCATGATATTTCGAGTCGTTCATTGCCAGGAAGCTCAAGGGCGGGCGCTTCAGAAGTGCGAGCGAGGTAGTGCGCGTCGGACTGCGACTGCTAGAATGAGCGGCAAACATGTACGGGCGAGAACGATGTCGATGAATAAACACGCATTGCCCCTGGCGGTAACTTTTTCGGCCCTGCTGGCTTTCGCCGGCGTCGTCGTGGGCCAGGATGCGGCTGAAACTGCGGAACGGCAGCCGATCGTGGTGGCCGAACTCGGGCCGCAGGTCGGCGAGCGCGTTCCGGATTTCGAAATGGTGGATCAGTTCGGCAACATGCACGATCTTGAATCGGTCATGGGGCCGAACGGCGCCATGTTGCTGTTCCATCGCTCGGCGGACTGGTGACCCTATTGCAAAGCGCAACTCGTGGAGTTGCAAGAGCGATTGGATGAGCTGGAAAGCGCCGGAATCGGCGCAGCCGCCATCAGTTACGATTCTCCAGCGGTATTGCAGGATTTCGCCGAGCGCCGCGGCATCGGTTTTCCCTTGTTGTCGGATGAAGAATCCGAGGTCATCACCCGCTACGGCATCCTCAATACCGTCGCCGAAGAGGCGCTTGGGGCCGGCGAAGAAAATCCCGACCTGGTCGCGGACGTGGCGCGTTACGTTTCGGTTTTCGGCGCGGGGCAGTTGTTTGTAGGCACGCCGTATCCCGGCACTTTTATCGTCGATGGCGAAGGACGCGTTACTTCGCGTTACTTCGAAGAGTTCTATCGCGAACGGAATACGACCACGAACGTGCTACTCAAGGAAGGCATCGGCGTCTCGCCCATCGAGGCGATCGAAGGTTCATCGCCGCAGCTCGATTTCACCGCCTGGCCGAGCAATACGCTGGTCGGCATGGGCACGAGGTTTTCCATCGTCATCGAAGTGCGTCCCGGCGAGAACATGCACGTCTACGCGCCGGGAGCGGAAGGCAACGGTTACCGGGTAATCGGCCTGGAACTTGCGCCTTCGGAGATGTACCGGCTTGAGCCGGTGGAATACCCGGATTCGGAGATCTACTATTTCGCGCCGCTCGACGAATACGTGCCCGTGTTCCAGGAGCCGTTCACGATCTTGCAGGAAGTCGTGATGGCGGCTACGCCGGAAACCGAGGCGGCGCTGGCCGACATGGAGACCATTACCTTGTCCGGTTTCCTGAACTACCAGGCCTGCGACGATGCGATCTGCTATCTGCCCCAGTCGGTGCCGATCTCATTCGTGCTCGATACCGAAGGCCCGGATCGCCTGCGAGCGTTACGATGATCCATAAAGCTGGTCGGGCGATCTTTGCCTTGCCCGGTCAGCAACCGCAGACCAGTTCCTTCCCGGCCTGCGCCTTCTCGCCTTCGGTGGCGTAGCCGTCGCGTTTCCACCAGTCCAGGCCACCGATCAGTTCGCGCACTTCGAAGCCGAGCGTCAATAGCTTCAACGCGGTCTTGGTCGAAGCGTTGCAGCCGATGCCGTCGCAATAACAGACGTAAGTCATGGACTTGTCCAGAGACGCCGTCGTGGCAGTCGATAGTTCCCGGTGCGGCAGATTGACCGCGCCGGGTATATGTTCCTCCGCGAAGGCCTCCGCGGTTCGGCCATCGACGACGACAATCGGTTCGCCCTTGCCCAGGGCCTCGAACACGTCCCACGAGTCCATCTCGTGGGCGAGCTTGTTCTGGTAAAACTTCATCTGATCGGCATTCATGCTTGCTTCCAGCCATCGTTCAAGACGCTATTCTATGCGTTCCTGGACTAATTACATGCCCCAATTTGCTATATTTTTTCTGGTCCAATTTTCAGGCTGCGGCAATGAAACAACATTCCGAACTCGACCTGCGAATCAACCGGGCCGGGTCGGAAACCAGCCTGACCGGCTCGCTTGTCAGTCAGATTCGGCAACTGATTCTCTCGGGCGCGCTGAAGCCCGGTGATCGAATCCCTGCCTCGCGGCAATTGGCCGCGGACCTGGGAGTGGCGCGAGGCACCGTCACGACCGCGATCGACATGCTCGCATCGGAAGACCTGCTCGTTGCGCGCAAGGGTGCCGGCGTATTCGTTTCCGGCGCCCAGCCCGGACTGGGAATATCCGATACCGGATTGAGTTCCGACTTCGTTGCAAATGCGCCGCCCATTCCGCTCCCGGATATGGACGTGGCGGCGGATGCGCAATTCGACTTCAGACCTTGCAGACCTTCGACAGCCGAATTTCCGCGCCGGGAATGGAAACGATGTCTGGCGGCCGCCGCCGGCGCCAGGGTTTCATCCGACTACGGCGACCCGCAGGGGCTGCCTGAACTCAGATACGAGATCGCGGAATATCTGAGAAGATCGAGAGGACTGGTCGCGCAACCTGAAGAAATCATCATCACCGGCGGGATCATCCATGCCGTAAGCCTGTTGTCCCGACTGTTCCTTGGCGGCCGCTCAAAAGTGATTGTCGAAGATCCCGGCTATCCTCTCGCCCGCCAGGTTTTCCGGTTGTGCGGCGTGGAACTGTTGCCTTGCCCCGTCGATGAAGATGGCATGATCGTCGAAGCCCTGCCGGCGAACGGACGAGACACGAGCTTCATTTACACAACCCCTTCCCACCAGTTCCCCATGGGCAGCCGGCTCTCGACGGCTCGACGGGAAGCGTTGATCGACTGGGCGGAAGCCAACAAGGCCGTCGTTCTCGAAGACGACTATGACGGTGAGTTCCGCTTCGATGTGCCCCCTCTGCCGCCTCTCGCCGCCATGCGAAACAATTGCGTGGTCCACCTGGGAACGTTCTCCAAGACACTGGCTCCCGGTCTCAGAATCGGTTTCGCGGCAGCCCCGGCGCCGCTGATCGATGCCATGGCCCGCTATCGCGCCATCCAGGAATATGCTCCGAACTCGCTCATGCAAGCCGCGCTGGCCGGGTTCATCCGCGCCGGGCACTTCGAAAGGCATATCAAGCGAATGCGAAGAGTCTACCGAAACAAGCGTCAGACCCTGCGCGACTGCCTTGGCGAATATGACGTGCCAGGCCAACTGATCGGCCTCGAATCCGGCCTCCATGCCGTACTCATGCTTCCCCGCGACCTCAATGCCGAAATGATCTCTGCCGCCGCCGCAAAAGAAGGACTGTTGATTCCGCCCGTGAGCAGATACCAGTCGAACCCAGGTCAGCGAGGCCCAAACGGACTCGTAATCGGCTACTCCGAACCCGATATCGAAACGCTCAGGCTCGGCCTTCGCCAACTGGCGCGTACAGTTCTCGGCTAGAAGGTGGCGTTGGCGTTAAAGGGGCTGGCTGTGCCGCCCTCGATCTGGTTGATCTGGATCGACACCATGAACTCCCACCGCTGGTGCCGCTCGGCCGCTTCCGCCACTGCCTGCAGGTAGCCATTGTCGACGAGCGGGAGTCCCAGATTCACTTGCGTAAGCTGGTGAATCGGACGATTGATGCCTTCCACGCCCGAGGGTTGCACGTCGTTGACCGCGTCGCCTACCAGGATCGCCACATCACGCTCGCGCAGCCAGGGCAACACCGAAGCATGCAGGCCCGCGCCGCCTTGCCCGTAAGCCCAGGGGCCGACATCGTCGCGGCGCGCCCAGCGCCCGGTGCGCACCAGCAAGGCGTCGCCGCTGCCGATCGTCACGCCCGCGAACTCCTCCCAGGCCTCCAGGTCTTCGACGTAGATCGGCGTACTGGGGTCGAGATAATCGACGCCGCGCATGAGCGGGATGTCCACTAGCACGCCGCGGGTCACATAGGAAGTGCCCATGCGGTCCACCGCCAGGTCCTCACAGCCGTTGACCGTGAGATTCTGGTCGTAGCCGTTGAAGATGACATAGCGGCCGTCTATCTCCGTGCGGTAGTGGCAGAGCGCGTCGATGTGGGAAAGCATGCCGTCGTGGAGCGAGAACTGGATTTCATCTAGCGCGAAAGTGGGTTCCCCCGTGACCGGATCGACCCGGCTCATCCAATGCTCGTAGGGACCGAACGACTGGCTGTCCATGGCCCGTTCCTTGAGCACGAAATGCTGCAGGGTAACCGTTTCGCCGATTTCAACCAGCGATGCCGCCTGCACGGTCTTCTCCGGCGTGATCAGGTTCAGCGTGCCGCGCTGATCGTCCGGGCCCCAGCGACCCCAATTGGAAAGTTCCTGTTCCCATTCCGCCAGCGTCTCCAGCGTAACCAGCCGCGCCGGATCCTGGGTCGAAGAGTGGGCTTGAAATTCCTGCGCCGCGATATGGGCGCCGGAAACGACGAGCAGCAGGGCGGCCGCATAGCTGAAGAGAGCCGGCCTGTATATACGGGACTTGCTCATTTTTCTAATCCTCCGGAACGAATTCCGGCTCTGACGAACCAGGGAAAACGACAATATAACACCGTACGAACGGGCCGGGTTACGCACTTCGGCGCTGGAATCTCAAGGTCAGAAAGTAAAACAGCAGTCCGCTGCCGATGATCGCCAGGGAACCCAGGGCCTCGACCGGACGATTGATCAGCGTGAAAGTGAGCGTCCAGCCCATTACCGTCAAATAGACCAGGGGCGGAAGCGGGAACAGGAAAGTGCGATAGGGCCGCGGCAGGTCCGGTTGCCGCCGGCGCAAGACAAAAACGCCGAATACCGCGGCCGAGCTGTTAAGGGCCATGGTGAAACCGGCAAAGACCAGCACCGACTCGAAGGTCGAGGTCAGAATGAAGGTCAACGCGACCGCGGTCTGGGTGTAAATGGCAACGGCAGGGATGCCGTGGCGATTGGTGCGGCCGAAAAATCCCAATGCCGGATAATCCTCGCCGATGACCTGAATCACCCGCGGCCCGGCCATGGTCATGGCGCTGACGGTCGAGATCAGCAACAAGGCAAACACGAGGCCGACGAACTGGCCTCCTACCTCCCCCAGGGCCGTTTCGGCGACGATTGCGCCGACTTCCACCTGGCCCACCATCGCATCCATCGGCGCGACATACAGGAAAACGAAGTTCAGCAATACATACAGCACGGTCACGATCGAGGTTCCCATGACCAGAATCCAGGGCAGGTTCCGCTGCGGATTGTCGACTTCGCTGCTCAGATAGGTGGCGGCGTTCCAGCCGGAGTACGCAAAGCTGACATAGATCAGCGATACCGCGAAAACGGAACTCGTCAGCACCGCTCCGTCGCTCGCCTGGGGTAGGAAATTCACCGGCTGCGGCTCATTGGTGACGAGCAGGGCCAGCAAACAGAATCCCACGATTACGATGATCTTGAAATTGGTGAAAATCAATTGCGTGCTGCCGCTGGTGCGATGATTGGTGGCGTGGGCCAGGGCCATGAAAATGACCAGCGCGGCGGCAACCAGCTTGCGCATGCCGTCGTTCAATCCGTCGGGGAAGATCGATGACAGGTAGGCGGCGAATGTCATCGCACCGAGCGCCGTGGGCCCGGCAAAGCCGATAGTGGAAGATATCCAGCCCGACACGAATCCCGCGGCGGGATGATAAATCCGGCGCAGCAGATTGTACTCTCCGCCGGAACGAGGCAGGGCCGCGCCAAGTTCGGCGTAGGTCAGCGCCCCGCCCAGCGCCACCAGTCCGCCGATGGCCCACAACATGAGCAGGGCAAATCCCGAACGGATGTCCACCAACTGGAATCCGAGGCTGGTGAATACCCCGGTGCCTACCATGTTGGCGATTATGACGGCGACGACGGTGAAGGAACGAAAATTGTTCGAGGCCATGACGATTTCCAGCGGAATTGCGCGCAATTATCCCGGCCACGGGCCGTCACGTCCACGATTTCCGAATGGTCCTTGGCTGCGGCGCGATTCTGTTACTATCGCCGTGTTACCGGGAGACTGAAGATGATCAAGCCCGTTTCCTGCATCGCCGTCGTTTCGGCGCTTCTTGCCGGCGCGGCCTCGGCCCAGATCCCGGTCGGCGATACGCCCACTCGCGCCAGGGCCGCCGACGGCAGTTTCATAAGCTGGCGCGAGCACATCATCGACGATTCCGAGGTCGTCGGCGTGCCT
Source organism: uncultured Pseudohongiella sp. (assembly GCA_964622925.1). GTDB lineage: Bacteria > Pseudomonadota > Gammaproteobacteria > Pseudomonadales > Pseudohongiellaceae > UBA9145. The sequence continues at coordinate 12,721 of CAZUSL010000087.1, forward strand.
TTCAGCGGCAGCGACGGTCTGGTCATGGGCGATCTGGACAGGGACGGTTACGAGGACGTGGTTTCGGTCCATGAATCCGACTCCGAGTACGATTCGACGCAATTCGTCCCCGGCTTCGTGGCGCCGGCCGCCGGCCATGTGCGTATCGCATTCGCATCGGAATCGCCGGATCGCTGGACCAATATCACGATCGCCGAAGGCGAGGACGCGCCGGCTCCCGAGGACGCCGCGCTCGCCGACATGAACGGCGACGGCTATCTCGACGTGCTTGCGGCGGCCGAGCTTTCTCACATCATCTACTTGCAGAATCCCGGTCTCGGCGCCCGCGAAGAGCATTGGCAGCGGCTGATATTGCCGATGACCCGGGACCGCGGCTCGTACATCCGCGTTTTCGCCGCCGACCTCGACGGTGACGGCATTCCCGAGGTAGCCGCCCCGAACAAGGGCGCCCAAACGCCGGGTCCGGAAGATTACGCCCGCTCCACGCCGGTCGAACTCTACAAGCTCGACGGCGACCCGCTCGACGGCGACTCCTGGCAACGCCGCGTGCTCGGCAATTACAGCATTCCGCAAAACGCCGAACCGGTGGATCTCGACGGCGACGGCGACCTCGACATCATGGTCGGAACCCGGGGCGAAAGCCGGCTGGTGTTCTTCGAGAACCTGGGGAACGGCAGGCTGGAATTCGCGGAACACGCGATCGGCGTCAACGGTCCCGCCATGGCCGGCTTCAATCTCGAATACGCCGATCTCAGCGGCGACGGCCAGCTGGATATCGTCGGCGCGGCCGGCCGCGGCCTGTCGTGGATCGAACAGCCCGCACGCAAGGGCGACGCCTGGAACGCTTTCCGCATCGGCAGCTTCGTTCCCGACAGCGTGACCGGAATGGAAGTCGCCGATATCGACGGCGACGGCGACCTCGACGTCATGGTCGGCAGTTACAGTCGCGGTCTTCGCACCGGCGACGGCGACGTCGACATCAACGATCCCCTCGGCCGGATCGGCTGGTTCGAGAATCCCGGCGACGCACGGGAGGAGTGGGTCCGCCACGATATCTCCCGGCGCAAGCGCGGCATGTTCGACAAGTTCATCGCCCGTGACATGGACGGGGACGGCGACGTGGATTTCGTCGGCACTCGCGGAAACAGCCATCCATACGATGGCGTGTTCTGGCTGGAACAGGTGCGGACCCCCGAGCCGGCCGCCGCTTTCACAAGGGCCAGGGCCGTTGAAAGCGACGAGGCGCCATTACCTTGAAGATCCGCCGGACGATCTCCGCGGCCCCTGGCCTGCTGCTGGCGGCCCTGGGCGCGGCCGCCCTCGCGCAGCCGCTTGAATTCCGGGTGAATCCGGACTGGCCGCAATTGCCGCTCGGCGATAACTGGCTGACCGGCGGCCTCGGCGGAATGTGCGTCGACGCGCGCGACCATGTCTACCTGCTCAACCGGCAGAACGTGGTCGAAGACGATCTCGACGGCGCACGGCTCGCCCCGCCGATCATCGAACTGGATCCCGCAGGCGAGGTCGTGCGCGGCTGGGGCGACCCGGACCTGCTCGGCGGCCGCCTGCACGATTGTCATGCGGACGCCGACGGCAATCTCTGGGTCATAGCCGCGGCCACCGGCCATATCCAGAAGTACGACCCTTCCGACGGCAGCCTGCTGATGCAGATCGGCGAATCCGGGCGCTTCGATTCGTCCGACGGCACGCGCCAGGGCGAGCCGCTGAACTCCGACCGCGCGCAATTCTTCCTGCCGTCGGCCATCGATACCGACAGCGAAGGAAATGTCTACATCGCCGACGGTGAATTGCCCGGCGGCAATACCCGCATCGCGGTACTCGACCGCGAGGGCAATTTTCTGCGGCAATGGCGCTTGCGCCGCGAACCCGGAGAAGAAGACATTATCGAACTGCCGCATTGCATCCGCGTTTCCGGCGACGAGCTCGTCTACGTCTGCGACCGCCGCGCCGACCGGATCCAGGTGTTCGACCGCGAGGGAGAATTCCAGCGGCACATTCCGGTCGGTTTCACACCCATGACCGATCCCGCGGGACGCGCGAGCGGTGCCCGCGGCACTGCCGTCGTGCTCGATTTTTCCCCGGATCAGGAACAACGGCACATTTACGTGGTCAATCAGAACAGTGTCACGGTCGATGTGATCGACCGCGAATCCGGCGCAAGGCTGGCAAGTTTCGGCGGGGGGCCGGGGCGTTATCCGGGGCAGTTCGAACTCCCTCATGGCATTGGCGTGGACTCGCTCGGCAATGTTTATGTCGCAGAGCAGGAAGGGCGGCGCATTCAACAATTTGTTCCCGTAGCGCCCTGATCCGCGGAAATTCCGCCGGGGCGCCGCTTGCTGTATTCGGGAGGCGTGAATATGAATGACCAGGCGCAAATTTCGGTTCGCCCGCGGCTGGCCCTGATGCTGCTGATCTCGCTGGCGCAGGGTTTGGCCCTGTTCCTGCTTTGGCGCGCGGCGGAAAACCAGGTCTGGCCGAGCCAGACCCCGATGGCGAATTTTCCGCTCTGGACGATCGCGGTGGCCTTGCCGCTGTTGTTGCTGCTCGGCCTGGAAGATCGAAACCAGCGCAAGGCGGCGATGTTCGTCGGCCTGTTCGCCGCGCTGCTGGCGCTGCTCGGGATTTACATCGGCCGGCAGGTAACGCCGTTCGGCGAATTTCCCCCCGATTCGATCATCGCCACATTCATCCTGCCACTGATCCTGGGTTGTTTCCTCGCCCTGCTTTTTCTCCGGCCCGCGGTCCTTGGCAGGGCGCCGGATTATGCCGAAGTTTTCTCCGATTCCTGGCGCAACGCCCTCGTCGCGGCGCTGTCCTGGGCGCTCACGCTCGGCGTGTTCGGAGTAATGATGCTTTGGGGCGAATTGTTCCGGGTGATCGGCATCGAATTCTTCATCGATCTTTTCACCGAGGACTGGTTCCTGTTTCCCGTGCTGTCCGTCGTCGTCGGCCTCGGCATCTTCATCTTCCGCGGCCTGGCCAACGTGATCGGCGGAATCACCAGCCTGCTGCAAGGCCTGATGTGGCTGCTGCTGCCCCTGGTGCTGACGGTAACGGTCCTGTTTCTCGGCGCCTTGCCCTTCACCGGGCTGCAGCCGCTATGGGACACCGGCAACGGCACCGCGCTGCTCATGGCCCTGAACCTGTTCGCCCTGTTCGCCCTCAACGCCGTCTACCAGCGCGGCGACCGCGAGCCCTATCCCCTGCAAGTGCATCGCCTGCTCTGCGTCGGCATAGCCCTGCTGCCCGTAATCTCCCTCCTCGCCCTCTACGGCCTGTACCTCCGCGTCGATCAATACGGCTGGACCGTAGCACGCTGCTGGGCCCTGATGATCAGCCTGCTGATAGCGATGTTCTCGCTCGGCTACGCCAGCAACGTGATTCGAAACCGGGAACGCTGGTCCGGCAAGCTGGCCAGCGTAAATCAGCCGATGGCCATGCTGATGCTAGCCCTGATTCTGCTGGTAAATTCACCCCTGCTCGACTTCCGCAAGATCTCGCTGGCCAGCCAGCAAAACCGCGTCGAACAAGGCGAAATCACCCTCGAACAATTCGACTTCTTCGACGCCCGCGAAAACATGGGCCGCCCCGCATACCTCTGGATGCAACAAATCATCGAAGAAAACCGCGAATCAAACCCCGGACTCGCTCAGATGGTGCGCGAACCGGTAAGGCCAGGACCTCCCGGCAGCTATTCACCAGAACCGTTGGAGCGAATAGATTTTCGCGGCTGGGTCACCTACCGCCCCGAGCCCTTTGCTGTCCCCGACGCCTTGCTTGACGCCATGCAGCTTTCAATAGTCGCCGGATCTCTTCGAGCCGGGCAAGTCGAGGAAATGATCCTGTTCCAGTCCGACCTTGATCTCGACGGTAGCCCGGAATACGTCTTGGCAGCGGAAATCTCCGGCGTCCTGGTCGCCGCAGGATTTCGCCTGGAAGAAGGTGCCTGGCGGCAACTGCGTCTGATGACAAACCAGAACGTCCCGGAACCCGGCCAGTTACTGATCGACGGTGACATCCAGGTCGTCACTCCTCAATTCAACAACCTCCAAATCGGCGATGTAACTCTAAGAGTTGGGAACCCATAAAGCAGGAAAGCCCCGAGGGTCTGCACAACGTGAGTCGCCAGACGGCGACGGATCGAAGCCACAACCTCACATCAACCCAAAAACCGCCCGAATCCGGTGACTCTCACTGTCGGTAACGTAAACCACACCATTGCGAATACAAACCCCATGCGGCCGATTGAGCCTGCACCCCAACGGATCACCATCCGGCCCGTCTCCTCTTTCACCATTACCAAGCACAGTGTCAATCACCCCCGAAGTCAGCGACATCCGCCGAATCACATGATTCTCCGTATCGACAATGTAAAGTGAATTGTCACGGCTCGAATAAGCAATTCCCTTCGGCCCATTGAAAGTACAATCGAGCGCCGCGGCGCCATCGCCCCCATATCCCGTCTCACCCGTACCCGCAATACGCTCAAGCCGGTCCCCCGCCAGATCGAGCCGGTAAACCGCATTGCCTTCGCGCAACACCAGGTAGGCCATGCCATCCGGCGCGACGTCGATCGAGCGCGGCCCCATCAGCGGCGTACCCGCCATCGGACCGCTGTCAGGCGTCCGTTCCCGCTCACCCGTTCCCGAAATCGTGCTGATCACTCCCGTCTGGCGGTCGACCCGGCGCAGGCGGCTGTTGCCGATATCGCAGATCAGCAAGTTGCCGTCCGGATCGAAAGCGATGCTATGAGGCGCACGCAATTGCGACAACACCGCCGGCTGGCCATCCCCCGCATAGCCCGGTTGCCCGTTTCCGGCCAGCGTGGTCACGAGCCCGAGGCGTCCGTCGATGCGCCGCACCGTATGCGAATCGCGTTCGACTATATACAGGTCGCCGCTATCCCAGCGAATTTCGTGCGGCGCCGAAAACGGCGTTTCGGCGGGTACGCGGGATTCCGCCGCCCAGCCCTTTTCGCCGTTGCCGGCGACCGTTGAGAGCCGATTGGTTTCGAGATTCACGCGGCGCGTGCGGCCGGTGTCGACTTCGCAGAAATACAAGCCGTTGTCCGGACCGAACACGACTCCATAGGGATTGTTGATCGGCGCGGCGGTCGCTTCCGCCCCGCCGCCCGGTTCCGGTTCGTAGCCGGCGATTCCGTTCCCGGCGACCGTGGCCACCGTGCTTGCCTGGGCCAGCAAGGGACGTCCGGCGAGGCCAAGTCCCGCGACCGCCCCGGTTTGCAGAAATCGCCGGCGAGTTGAATGAATCATGGCGCGACCCTCCGCTGAATAGCCCGACTATACCGCAAAGAGGGCGCTGCGTGACCGGGTGGATATTGTCCCGGCTTTTGGGGTAAAACGGCGGTTCCGATTCAGGCTTTGAGGTGATCAAGATGTGTGACGAGAAGACCCAACTACGCGCGGATGAATTTCTGCGCAACCGCGGCGAAATCAGCCGGCGCGAATTCGGCAAGGTTTCGGCTGCCGTGGGATTGGGCATGATGCTGCCGGCAGTGGCCAATGCCCAGGAACTCGGTGAAAGAGACGTGGAAATCACGACCCCGGACGGCGTCGCCGATTGCTATTTCACCTACCCCGCCTCGGGCAGTCACGCGGCGGTGCTGGTCTGGCCCGACATTCTCGGCCTGCGTCCGGCGTTTCGGGAAATGGGCCGGCGACTGGCGATGTCAGGCTATTCCGTGTTGACCGTCAACCCCTTCTATCGCACCGCCCGCTCGCCGGTAGTCGAGCCAGGCGCGAGCTTCGGCCAGCCGGAAACGCGCGAGATCGTCCTGCCGATGGCCAGGCAACTCAACGCCGACACGCATTTCACCGACGCCCGGGCGTTTGTGTCCTGGATTGACGAGCAGCCCGAGGTCGACACAAGCCGCGGCATCGGCACCACCGGTTATTGCATGGGCGGGCCCATGGTCATGCGCACGGTAGCCGCCGTTCCCGACCGGCTCGGCGCGGGCGCGACATTCCACGGCGGCGGCCTTGCGACCGATGCCGACAGCAGCCCGCATCTGCTGATTCCGGATACCCGGGCGCATATGCTCCACGCCGTCTCCGAAGACGACGACGCGGACGAACCGGAGGTCAAGAATACGCTGGCGGCGGCATACGAAGCGGCAGGCATTCCGGCCGAGATCGAAGTCTACGAAGGCACCTTGCACGGCTTCTGCTCGATCGACTCGCAGGTCTATCACGAAGCCCAGGCGGAACGCGCCTGGAGCCGGCTGCTCAACCTGTTCGAGAACGCGCTCGCCTGAAGCGCCAGCCGTACATCATGCGCCCGTAGAAGTTGAACCACTTTCGGGCCTCCTCGTCGTCGAAGGGATAGTCCGCGCCGAGTTGCCGCGCCGTGACCAGTCCGGTGACGAAACAGGTCTCCTGGCTGTTGATGAGCGTATGGGCGCCGCAATGCCAGCTTCGCCGCTTGCCCTGGATGAAGCGGAAAAGGTGTACGAGCAGCGCGATATGCCGCACGTCATGGACGACGTGCTGGAACCACCAGCGCTTGACGATCCTGCTTTCGTCGATGCGGCTGTTCGCGTTGTAGGTCACCAGGCAGGGCTTGTCCGAATGCTTCGCCCAGGGCTGCTGGTTATGCATGATGTAGGTGATTTCGTAATTGTCGGGCCGCGCGGCGTATTGCTCGATGTGGTTGCTGCGGGTGCCGAGGGGCTCCGCCTCGTTTTCCGGCAGCAGGGACGCGTCCGAGTGGACGACGGCGTGATTGTGCAACTCGCTCTCGTAACGAATCGACGACAGTAGCCAGGATTCGAAAAAGCCCGGCGCGTCCAGCGCCATCAGGGTCTGATTGGCGTTGCAGGCGAAAACCGCGTCGTCGAAGATTTCGGTGTCGCCGTTCTCGTCCACGACGGCCACTTCCGACTCGCGCCGGATTACCTTGCGCACCGGCCGCGCCAGGTAGATCTTGTCGCGAAAGGATTCCGTCAGCTTTTCGTAGATATTGCGCGTGCCGCCGTCCCAGGTCTGCATCGGCGTCGCATTGACGATGTCGAAGAATTCCAGGTAGCGGGCGAACAGCGATGCCGGCATGTCGAACACATTCGTCGCCATCAGGAAGTTGACGAACATGGGTTTAAGCACCTTGTACCTGAAATCGCCGGAAAATCGGCCGAAATTGAGCACCGTGCCCATGCTGAGGTAATTGAAGGGGTTGAGGGCGTTGAGGAATCTCGACCGGGTCCGGTTGAGCGCGCCGAACCATTTCAGGCGTTTCAGCAGTTTCTGGAATCTGTCGATTTCCTCCCGCAACTGCCGGCCGATTTCGGTATCGAGATCGTGGGCATAGATTTCGCCGCGGTATTTCACGCTATAGCTGAATTTCGTATCGATCAGTTCGACGCCGAGTTGCCGCATCACCAGCAGGATATGGTGATACACCGTGGGGATGCAGGCGGTGACGGATATGTCGAAGGGGATCGACGAGCCGTCGTCCTGGGGCATGTCGGCGGTAACGGCGTTGCCGCCGACCTGGGGCTGGGCTTCGTACAGCCGGAAGTCGAACCGGTCGGGGTTTTGCTGCAAGGCCCAGGCGACCCCGAGCCCGGACACTCCTCCTCCTATGATTGCTATTCTTCTTGGCATCGTCGCTACCCTGCAAGTCACGTGGCACGCACTGTAACAGGTTAAACCGACAACTTGAACGAGCCGAAATGCGTTAGTATGTACTGCAATCGCGCAAGAAGCGTGTGCAAGCAGGTAATGGACGTTGCTTGACTTGGCCAAGAACAATACGGACGCGCTGGAACAGGATCTGCAATACCAGGCAGCCGTCCTGCCTGACGTATCCCGGACTTTTGCGCTGACGATCCCGACCCTGCCGAGCCGCCTGGCATTGGTGGTGACCAATGCCTACCTGCTGTGCCGCATCGCCGATACGATCGAGGACGACCCGCGCCTGGGCTTCGGTCAGAAAGAGGCGAATCTTGAACGCTTCCTGGCCACGGTCAAGGGGCAGGAAGATGCCAGCGCTTTTTCGGCTTCGGTGACGCAGTTGCTTTCCCCCGCCATTCCGCCGGCCGAAATGGAACTGATGCGCAATGTGGACAGGGTAGTCGGCGTTACGCATTCGTTTACCGAAGCCGAGCGCCGGATTCTCGAGCGTTGCGTATCCGTCATGTGCGTCGACATGCCGAAGTTTCAGCGCAACAGCAGCTTGGCGGGACTGCGCGACCTGCCGGAGCTCGACGCATATTGCTATGCGGTCGCCGGAGTCGCCGGCGAGATGCTCGTCGACCTGTTTTGCATCCAGTGTCCGGAACTCGAGGAGAATCGTCCGGAGTTGCGGTCGCTGGCCATCTCTTTCGGCCAGGGGCTGCAAATGACCAACATATTGAAGGACATCTGGGCCGATCACGAGCGAGGCGCCTGCTGGTTGCCGCGTTCGGTGTTTGACGATGGCGGGCTCTCGCTGGAGAACCTGAAGGAGAACCACGAGTCCGGAGAATTCCAGAACGGTTTGCATACGCTGATCGGAATCGCCCACGGACATCTCGGGAACGCGATGGAGTTCACTTGCCGTCTTCCTGTCCGGGAAGCGGGCATGCGCCGGTTCTGTCTGTGGGCTCTCGGTCTGGCGGTGCTGACCTTGCGAAAGATTCAGCGGAATCCACTCTTTACTTCATCGGATCAGGTCAAGATTTCCCGGCGCTCCGTGCGGGTGACCCTGCTCGCCACCAACATCATGCTGCAAAGCAATCGAGGTTTGCGCTGGCTCTTTCGCCAGGCCGCGAAAGGACTGCCGACAACGCCGTACTAGCCGGTTTCAGCCTGCCTGGCGCGCCGCCGCCGCTCGTAGAGTCCGAGAGCGTGCAGGGGGAAATACTGGCGGTACAACTCGTAATCGAGCAGCGCGGTGCGAAAGAAGACGCCGGCCATGTCCTGCCTCGGCCAGCCCCCGTCTTTCTCCTGGGCGTCAAGCAGGAATTGCGCTCCGCGCGAAATCGCGGTCCAGTTGGACTCGCCTGCCTCCAGCAAGGCAATCAAGGCCCAGGCGGTCTGGATGATCTGGCCTTCATCATGGGCGACATATGCGCCGGCGAGGCAGCCGCCGTGATGTTCGCCCCAGCCCCCGTCGCTCCGCTGCCGATCGAGCAGCCAGCGGCAGGCAAGGCGCAAGGCCGAATCCCCCGGACGCGCGCCTCCGGCAAGCAGGCCTCTGATCCCGAACATCACGCCATAGATGAATTGCACTCCCCAGACGCCACGCCAACTGCCGTCAACCGCCTGTGACCGCCGCAGCCAGGCATCGGCCCGGGACATGGCGTTCAGGACCGTTTCATTTACGACGCGGGGGTAGCGCCGCTTGCACGCCGCCAGCGCCGCGAGACAGGAAGCCGTGCATTCGACGTAGGAACTTTCGGTCATGGATTCGCCGAACATCTCCGCCGGGTTGAGCCATACGAGACTTGTGCGTGAGCGCCGCGCCTCATAGCTGCCGAAACCGCCATCGCGGTTCTGGCCACTCAACATGAATCGAACCGCGTCGGCCAGCGCTGCCTCGTTCGCCGATCCGGTGTCCGCGGCGATGATTCCGAGTACGGCCTCCGCGGTGCAATCCGTAACCGGCCAGCCATGCCATTTGCCGGCGAAACACCAGCCGCCTTTCGGGTCGTTGCGGAAGGCCTCGCGGTAGCCGTCGAAGCTTTCCGGAATTTGCTGGCCGCGGAGAAAGTCCGCTCCCTTTTTGAGTGCGTCCTGGTTGAGCGCGTCTTGCACGCCGTCGAGTCCGGACGCAGTGGCCAGTGCCTGGAGCGTGAATCCCGTGTCCCAGGAGGCGCTGCGCGCGCCCGTGACCCGCGTTCCGTCTTCCTCGTCTTCCCAGATCCAGCCTTCGAGACTCTCGATGGCCTTGCGGCAGTCGCCGTCGTCGGGGTCGTGCAGCCACAGGGCAAGAATGTTGAGAAAACCGCTGACCGGGGAAATGCTGGTATGGCTCGAGCTTCGCAATTCCCAGCGGATGCGTTCGACCAGTTCTTCCCGGCAGCGGGCGCGCAATCGTTTTCCGTGCAACCGCTCAAATATCCGGGTCAACGCGTAGCCGGTCCGCAGGCGAATTCCGGGACGGGCGAAAAGATCGGCCTCGCGCAGGCGATTGCGGCCGGCCGCGAAATCGACGCCGGCAAAACCTTCCGGATACAGTTCGTCGCGCAGAGATTCGATCAAGGGATCTGCCGGAACCTGGAACCGGGACGAATAAATCGTCGCCATCGCCATGTATATCAGCCGGGTATGGCAATACCAGTTAGAAGGGTGCAACGGCAGCAGGCGCGGCAGCATCCAGAGTTCAGGCAGTATCGCGTTCACTCCGCGCCAGTCGTAGAGATTGAGCAGTGCAAGCCAGAACTTGCCCCAGCTCGGTATGTTCAGAACGCCCTCGTTTCGCAGAAAATCGCGGGCCGGCCTGATAAGCGGGTCGTCCTGTCCGACATCGAGCAGTCTCGCCGCGACGTAAACCAGCGTGGTGACGAACAGGTAGGGCTGCGAGTGCTCGTGCAGGCCCCATTGGCCTCCCGGGAGGCGCGTCCGCTCGAACTGGCGCAACAGGAGCCGGCGTCGCTGCGGCGCGATCGGTTGGCCCGTAATGTAATGCAGCAGCACGTATTGCGCGGCCAGCATCGGGCACCAGGTCATTTCGCCTTCCCAGGCGCCGTCTTCGCGTTGCAGGTCAACCAGGCGCTGCGCCGCGCGCGCCAGGCCCGACCCCGCGTCGACAGCCGCCGGCTCGCCGTTGCGAATCCGCTCCGGGGCGCCGGTAGGCTCCTGCATGGAAATCAGAAACGCCCTGGACAGCTTGTTCCAGGCGGACTGTTCGTCGGCGCCGCCGGGGCCGCGCGCTTTTTCCAATTCCCGAACGCCGCCCACGAGCCACCACAGCCGAGCCGCCAAAGCGCCAAACATCCTTCGCGCCCGGCGCCAGGTGAGCAAACCATTACGCAGCACGAGTTCGCCTGCGGCGCCGGTCGCCACGGTCGCGCTGAATGCAATACCGAGTCGCGTGACCGAAGTGTCCTCGCAGGCGAGCAGGCGCATCGTCCGGGTTCTGACGATCTTGCTGGCCCGCCAATTCCGGTAGACCGCCTGCCTCAGCACCGCCGATTCCAGCCGATGATCACGGAATACCTCGTAAAGTCCCATGGCAAGAAGCTGGGGCGCCCGGGTCGCCTTGAGCCGCCGGTTCGCGAAATCCCTGAAGTCTCCTCCCTCGGCCAGGGAAAGCGCATCGCCGAAGCCGAGCGTCATTCCCGCCGCGGTCATCGGATGGTAATGACCGGCCGCATCGCCGATAAGCACCCGCTGCGAGGAGCCGTAGGTCATTCGCGGCCTCAACTCGTTGGCGGCGGCCTGGAATTTTCCCGTTCGCAACGCGGCTGCAAACGCGGATTCGAGTTCTTCCGGCAGGTGGCCGGCATAAGACTCCAGCAACACTCCGGTCCGGTCCCGTGGCGTCCAGTGGTCCAAAGGCATATCGGCGATTATGCGGACGCGGCCCTCGCCGAGAGGCACCGTAAGTATGGGTCCCGGCGCGCCAAGCACTACATATCCGAATCCTTCGTATTGCAGGTCGACTCCTTCCACCACGACCCCAACCATGCGTGAACAGGTCATGCGTTCGGTCGCCAGACCCAGCGATTGCCGCACGATCGAGGCACGGCCGTCGGCGCCGATGATCCGTTCCGCCCGCAACGTTCGTTCAGCGCCATCGAAATTGAAGATGATCCCTTCTTCTTCGATCGCCCGCGCCCGTGCGTGGCGATAGATGTCGATTCCGGATTCGTTCCCGATCGCTTCATGCAGGCAGGAAACGAGTGCGGAATGTTCGAATACCAGGCCGGCGGCATCGGCGGGATAGGGCAACAGGATGGATTCCGAGCGGTCTTCCGGAAACACCACGAATCCCTTGCCGGGGAAAAACCCCTGCCGCCCATCGAGACTGACACCCACGCTTTGCAGCATCCGCACCGCCGGCGGATGCAGCCACTCTCCGGCAAGTCGCTGGGCTGCCTTGGGGTTCGCTTCAAGCAGGGCGACCCTGGCGCCCTTTTGCGCATGGGCGAGCGCACACAGGCTGCCTACCGGACCCCCGCCGACGATGGCGATGTCGTAACGTGGGAGGCCAGTGGCGCTCAGTGGAAAACGCTCGCTTGCGAGCGGCGCTTGTAGCGAAGTCGACATGGCAGCCTGGGTCCTGTCACCCAGCTTCCATAATTCGGCGCGGGAAACGGATCGTCTGACTGGAAATCGAAACGGTCGAGCAGCACGGTCCAGATCGCCTTGATTTGCAGGATGGCGAAGTTCTTGCCCATGCAGCGGTGTTTGCCGCCGCCGAAGCCGATCAGCGCATAGGGGTGCTGCTTTTCCTCGCTGTCCGGCGGGGCGAAGCGGTCCGGATTGAACTTTTCCGGGTCGGCGAACACATTCGGCAGAAGGTGAGAAAGCGCCGGAGCCACAACGGCCAGGGCTCCGGCGGGAACGGTGCGGTCGGCATAGGTCAGGGACCGCAGCGCCTTGCGGATCAGAATGATCAGCGGTGGATGCAGCCGCTCGCACTCGCGAACGGCATTTTCCAGCACTTCCTGCTGTTTGAGTCCTTCGTAACTGAGGGCGCCTTCTTCGCCATAGACCTCGCGCATCTCGTCGCGAACCCGGTCGAGGTAGGGAACGTCCCGGTGCATTTCGAGACCGGTCCAGGTCGCGAGCACGGCGCTGGTATGCTGGCCCGCGAACAAGGCCGTCAGCAGCAGTCCCGTAACTTCGTTGTCGCTGAGGGCCCGTCCGTCCTTGTAGCGGGCTTCCATCAGCGTCTGCATGAAATCCTCGGATCGGGCGCCTGTGCGCCGCCTTTCGCGCATGATTCCGCTGAAAATTTCAGTGATCTTGCGCCGCGCCCGGTCGCGCATGCGATGCGCCGGAGTCGGCAACCTCGGGAAAAAGAAACCGAGCGTATTGATGCCGTTCTGCAGATCGTGGTACGCCTCGGCGAATCCGGAGTCCACTTCGCCGCGGATTTCCTCGCCGAGAAAGCAACGGCTCGCGATATTGACCGTCAGTTCGTTCATCGCATACGGCAGATCGAGTTCCCCCTCCTGTCCAAGCGTCCCGGCGAAGCTCTCCGCTTCCTCGAACATGATGCGGACATAGCGCCGCATGGCGGATTCCCGCAGCGCGGGGAACAGGAATCCGAGTTGTTCGGTCATGATTTCGGAAGAGACGTCGTAAGCCACGCCGCGGCCGAAGATCGGCACCGTGAACTGGTAAACCGACTTGGCGTCGAGAGTCTCTTCCGGCGCCTTGAAATACGCGTGATGGGCTTCGGGGCCGGCAAACACGACGAACTTGCGCGGGCCAATGCGGAACTGGAACAACTCGCCCTGCTCGCGCCAGCCGCGGCACAACATCGCGACAGGGTCGCGCTGGAATTCCCGCAGATGGCCGAGTACGGGCCAGCCTCCGCTCATCTCGGGAACGTCAGTAAACATAAGGCACCATCACGAACCGCGCCCGCTGCGTATAGCGCTCCCAGAGTTCGCCATACTTGGCGCGGCAGCGCCGTTCATCGCGGCGCGACCTTTGCACCAGCAATCCGGTCAGCCAGGCCGGCAGCAGGAACGGCGCCCAGGATACGAAGCCGGTGGTCAAGGCAAAGGAAAGGTAGATGCAGATCTCGCCGGTGTAATTGAGATGCCGCCCGATGCCCCAGAAACCCGAAACGAGCAGGCGGCCGTCGAGCGTCTCGGCGGGTTTGCCCCAGATCCTGGTATCGGGATCCTGCCTGAAACGGTGCTTTTGCTCGTTGGATCCCCGGAAAAGCCAGAATCCGAAGACGAAGAGCAGCACGATTCCCGCGGCGGCGATGGGTGGCAATGCCGGCCCGGACGCGTCGACCAGCCACCAACCGGCAAGGCAATAGAAGAAGGGCACGAGCACGTAATCGCCCCAGACGAGCATCCAGCCGAAGCGCTCGCTGACGATGTCCCAAGTGTGGATCATGCCCTGTTCAAACTGGAAATAGTTGAATACGTACAGGAACGTAAAAACCTGGTAGAGCGTCATTCCCAGCGTCAACTCGCCGTAGGTCTCGTATTGCACGACCGCGAATGAGAGGTTCAGCAGCGCCAGTCCGATGAGAGAAGGCCGATAGCTGAACAACTTCAGATCGACCCCCAGGCAGGTGGGGTTGAGTTCCCGCCCCATGAAGAAGCCGCGCCATATTCCCTCCTCGGCGTTCGGTTTCCCCGCGCCGCGCCAGTACAGCCAGCCGGAAAAGGCGAAGGCGAAGACATTGGCCATCACGAACAGCGCCGCGAAATGGGAATATAGCGACGACAGCGAGAACCAGCCCAGGAATTGGGCCAATGCGGCCACGGCAACGACCAGCAGGAAGAGAGCGAACCCGTTCAACCTGAACGCCCTGCCTCCGCCTTCGGCATCGGTGAGCACGAGTACCCGTCCCGGCACGAACAGGGAACCTGCAAACAAGGCGCCGAAAAACACCAGCAGCATGACCGTCGCTTCGAGCAGGGCGCTGCCCGAGAGCAGCATAGGCGCAAGCGCGGTTTCAGGCGGCGGCATGACCGGTCTCCGCTTCCCGGGCCAGATACTCCTGCCACTTGCGAACGGTCACGCGCTGGAAAGCGCTGACTACCGGATTGACCTCGATGGCGGGGGCGTCCCAATGTTGCTCGTAACCCAGTTGTTCCGCTTCGACGGCGACCCGGTCCTGATCGAGCAGCGGGCCGATCAGCCACCGGTTCGACAGCTTCAACACCACGGTCATGGCGAAACGCGGAATGCGTATCGGCAGCAGCGGGATTTTCAGCGACTTGAAGTAGAACAGGAAAAACGTCCGGGTAGTGCGCTCGTCGATGGGCAGCACGAAAAGCCAGTGCTTGATTTCGTCGTCGGTATTCGACCACTGGTACGGATACTGGTAGCAAAGCTTGATGAAATTGGTGTTGAGCCGGTCGTGATCGACGAACAATCCCGAGATGCGCCCGCGCCCGACCCGCGTGTTGTAGGCGAGATGAACGTCGTCGCCTTCGGTTTCGAAGTGAGACAGCGCGGCCTCGTCGAACGGGCGGTATTTGCGATGCAGATAGGCGTGGGAGAAGTCGCTGACGTTGTCGATCACCATCGAATGATGGGCCGAACAGGTGAAACTGATCGGCACGCAGGCCCAGCGTCCCGGCCCTTCGATCTCCGGAATTTCCGGAATCCGGCTCTGCTGCGCGAGTTCGGGATTGCCGGGAAACAGCCAGACCAGGCCGTAGCGGATTTGCACCGGATAACTCCTGATCGAGATATCGGGCATTTTCTCCCGTCCGAACAGGTCGGGAATGCCGGCCACCCGGCCCTGTTCGTCATACTCCCAGCCGTGATAGGCGCAGACCAGGCGGCAGCCCTCCACCTGCCCGAGCGACAACTTGAGCTGGCGATGGGCGCAGCGATTCTCGACTGCGTGAAACTCGCCGTCGACCGTTCGGAACAATGCGATCGATCGCTTCCAGAACACGACCTCGACAACCGATCCCGGTTTGACGTTGCGAACTTCTTCCACCGCGTACCAGTAGTTGGGGTCCATGCCCGCCGCCCGCGCCTTCTGGCGCAGATTGCCTGCCTCGGCGAAATCGGGAGGGGCGTTTGCTGCCGTGTTCATGACGAACTTTCTCCTGCCGTTATCTGCATATTCTGATCTTACACCGGAACCTCGTCCCGGTTTACCGCCTCGCGCGGAAGTTTCGCGTCCGGATTGCTTATCGCCTTGCGTTCGTAATAGTGGAACGCGTATGCCTCGTGCACGGCGTCGCGAATGCTCGTCGGCCGATAGCCGAGTTCGTTTTTCGCCTTGGCAAGATTGGCGTGCCGGCGTTTTTTCAGCAGGCGAATGGCGCCGGGCGTGAATCTTTGCGGAAACTCCGGATGAAAGCGGCTCAGATAGAAACTCGCCACTTCCGAAAACACGTACATCAGGTTGGCGGGAACTCGCCTGCTCGGACGGGGAAGTCCCGAGACCTCCTCGTACAGGTCGATAATGTCGGAAATAGTCTTGTACTCGGTGCTGAATATGTATTTTTCGCCCGAGCGGCCTTTTTCCATGCAGAGCAGGTGGCCTTCGACGATATCGCGCGCGGCGACGAATTCGAAGCCGCCGTCGATGTAGGCGCGCAACTTGCCGTCGGTGTAATCGCACATGGTTCTGCCGAGGCGCGACGGGAGATAGTCGGCGCCGCCCACGACGGCGCAGCAGGTCGCGATGACGACGTCCTGGCCCATGGCGGCCGCGCGCAGGCACTCGTGCTCGACGAGAATCTTGCTGCGCTCGTAGGGCATCGTGCGTTCCATGGGATAGAACTGCATCGTCTCGTCGCTCGGCGCCGAAGGATCGTCGAGGTCGTAGCCCACCGCGCTGAAGGAACCCGTCACCACGACCCGCCCGGCTTCGGCCTCGCGCGCGGCTTGCAGCACGTTGCGGGTGCCGACGACGTTACATTCGTAGATTTCCCGGCGATGGGCGTTATTGCCGTCGATCGTCGAAACCTTGGCCGCGACGTGATAGACGCCCTGGCAGCCTTCGAGCGCGCGCCGGGTAGCGTCGAGATACCTGATGTCCGCCCAGACGCGTTCGACGTCGAGGCCTTCCAGCGCCTGGTTGTTGTCCTCCTGGCGCAGCAGGACCCTTACCCGGACGCCTTCGTCGAGCAGCCGGCGCACGAGATTCGCGCCCACGTGCCCGGCGGAGCCGGTAACGAGTACCGGCGCCGCCAGCGAACTGTCCCTAGTCAACATTCAGCTTGCTCGTCCAGAAGATGTCGATATTGCCCAGACTGTTATCGGCGCGGGAAGAAAACCATGTAATCGTGTCCCGGCCGGGCGGCAGCGCCGGGCACATGTCGGCTCCCGCGGTATTGACCTGGGACCCCAGATTGAAGGCCGGTCCCCAACTGTCCTGGCCCTGGGCGGCCGCGCCCCAGATGTCCATGCCGCCATATCCGCCGGGTCTGTTCGAAGTGAAATAGACCGTGCCGTCTTCGGCCTGGCTGAAATGGAACTCCTCGCCGTCGGTATTGATGTTCGGACCCTGGTTTACCGGGTCCATCCAGTTGCCGGCGGCGTCCTGGCGCGAACAATAGATGTCGGAGCCGCCGAAGCCGCCGGCCCGCCTTGACGCGAAGCACAGGGTTTCGCCGTCCTGCAGAATCGCCGGGCAATGTTCATCGCCTTCGTCGGTGCTGATCGGATAGCCGACGAGTTCGGGCTCGGTCCATTGGCCGTTGACCTTGCGGGTAACAAAAATGTCGTTGTTGTTTTGGGGTGACGTGGTGGCCAGCCGGTCCGATTTGAAATAGATGGTGTTGCCGTCGGCCGTGATCCAGGGTTCGCGGTCGTCGCCCAGGCGCAACGGGTCGACGTCCGTGGCCGGCGCCGCGTTCACCGGAATGCCCATGTTTACGGGCGTGTTCCAGGTCCCGGTCTCCTGGTTGAATGTGGCGATATAGAGGTCTTTGGGATCGCCGGGAGCGACGGCCATATCCTGCCGCGCGCTGCAATAGACCATGGTGCCGTCGGCGGCGAAGGACAATTCGCCTTCCGCCCACATCGTGTTGATGGGCGCGCCGAAGTTATGCACGGCGAGATCGACCCAACTGTTCTGGGCCTGGGCGGCGCCGCAGGCGGCGAGCAGGGCGCCGGCGAGAATCAGCTTTTGCGATAGGCGTGACATGTCGTTTCTCCTCTTTCAGGTGCGCGATTCGACGCGGAAGGTCCACCAGTGATCCGGTCGAACGGCATCGGGATCCGGCCTCGGATTGAGGGGGTCGTCATCGTCGAAGCTGTTCAATTTGGCGAGGCGCGCCTGCCAGGACATGTCCATTTGTTCCTGATCGGTGACGCGATTCACCTTGACCGGATAGACCACGCCATCAAGGCGCAGTCTTCCCGGCGAATCGGTTCCCACATGGCTGGCCCAGTACTTGCGCTCGCAAACCGAGCAACTCAGGTACAAATCCCCTTCCGGGGTCGCCATGCAATTCAGATTGATCGCATGGGGCCGCCAGCCTCCGGCGTAAACCTGCAGGGTGCAAAGCCGAACGTCGTTGGCGAAAGTCCAGTTCTCGACCGATTCGTCTCCGGCGCTGCCGAACAGGTAGAAACCAGGCGCCCGGTCACGGGGGTATTGGGTCGTCCAGTAAAGCAGGGCGAGCAAGGCCAGAATCAGGATGCCCAGGCCCGCGCGTTTGGCGACCGTCGTTGCATTTGCCATTGCCGTTCTCCTCAGTTACTCCATACCGCCAGCCAGCGTTTGTTCGGAGAATATCCCCCAGGCCCCGATTCGGCAAGATGTGTAGGCTTTCCAACCTCTTGTCATTCTGCGCGTAGCGGAGCGTAGTCGCAGAATCTCTTGGGGATTCTGACAGGCAGTACATGCCATCCCTGGCGCGGCTTCAGTGGCTTCGACTACCCCCAG
>CAZUSL010000088.1:0-27671 GCA_964622925.1 uncultured Pseudohongiella sp.
CTTCAGGGTCTTCCACGTGGCGTTGCAAGCGCACTTCGGCGAAGTCGCCGGGCTGCGCGATATAAACCGTTGCTTCAATACTTTCGCCGATCGAGGCGGCGGCGAATTCACTGGCCTCGAAAATGTCGGCGAATCCGTAAACAAAGAGGCAGACCTGTTCCGCTTCCTCGCGCAGCCGCGCCAGTTCGGACTCCCGTGCTTCGCGCACGAGTTGCAGGCCTTCGTTGCGCAGTGGCCGCGGCTCCGGGGCGGCGGGTAACTGAGGAGGGCGAAACAGGTTCCACCCGAAATACGCGACGTTCAGCAAGAGCAGGAAGACTACGATGTAGCGCAATTGTCCTTCCTCTGATCGGGACAGGCGAGCGCAAGGCCGTCGAGCACGAGGTCAGGGACGGTTGCCAGGCCGTCACGTCCAAGTTCCTTTTCCAGGAAGGCGTCCAGCAAGGCGGCGTCGCCGCCGGTCAAGATTACCATGGGATTCTCCCGTTGCCGCTCGAAGCGCTCCAGGGCTGCATGCACCGCGCTGCACAACATGAACAGCGTGCCGTTGCGGACGGCGTCGCCGGTGTCATTGCCGGGCTCGGTCGATTCGGCGACGTCCGCCGGAGACAGCCGGATCGACGTATTCCGCGTCAGGGCCGCCCGCGATGTTTCCAGCCCCGGCATGATATACCCGCCCAGGTGCAATCCGCCCGCGTCCAGCAGATCGATGGTCAAGGCGGTGCCGCTGTCGACTATCACGCAACTTCCGCGGGCGCATCTGAATCCCGCGAGCATGGCGAGCCAGCGGTCGGGACCCAGCCGGGCAGGATCGGGGTACTGGATCGTCACGCCGCCGCAAGCACGGGCGACGGTTGCGAAACGCGGCCGCAATTCCCATCGGTCAGCAAACCACGCCGCCAGTTCGGCCTCGAATTCCTCGCCCCTGACATTGCAGACCAGCACTTCGTCGGGCCGGCCGGCATTCGCGATGGCCGATTCGAGTTGCTTCAAACCGCGCACGCTGCTCGCCGCCGATCCGCGCCACCGCCATTTCAAGCTGGTGTTGCCGGCATCGATTTCCAGGATCACGGTTTCGGACCGGCGCCGTGCCGGGAAGGAAAAATCGTCCCGGAAACCATGCGCTGGATGCCGGTGGCGTTGCGCACCAGCAAGGCGCCGGTCTCGTCGACGCCGGACACGCGGCCGATGGTTTTCTCATCACCGACCTGCACCACGACATCCTGCTGGAAATAGCGGTCGAACTTGTTCCATTCGTCCTGGAAGAAGGCGAATCCCTCGTCCCGATAAATGCCGATGTACTCGAGCAGCCGGTTCAGAATCGCCGGCAACAAGCGAGGCCAGTCCGGATCGTCTTTGCAGATGGTCGCCAGGTCGACCGCGGGCTTGTCGATCTGCTTCATCACTTCGGACGGAAAACGCAGATTCAACCCGACTCCAACGACTACGTGCCGCTGTTCGTCGGCGCCGTGAGTCTCGACCAGGATACCGCCCAATTTGCGGTTGCCGCTGAGCAGGTCATTCGGCCATTTCACACTGAGGCCAAAAACCTCCAGGTCGCTGAGCCCGGCGCACAAGGCCAGCGCAATAACCGGACCCAGGGCCAGAATCCGGTCCAGCGGCTGGGGAAACTCCCGCACCAGGGAGAAATACAGGCCGGCGCCGCCGGGACTTCGCCATCGATGGCCGCGCCGCCCGCGTCCCGCGGACTGCTCCCGGGCGACGATCAGGCAGTGGCCGGACTTGCCCTCCCGCAGCCTGCGCAGGGCTTCGTCATTGGTGGAGTCGATCCGGTCGAACTCGAAAACTTCGCCCAATCCCTGCCGCAGGCCGTGCGGCAGGTCTTTTACCAGCGAATGAAGATCGATTTCCGACATTCAGAGCTTGCGTATTTCATTCCGCCGATTCTACGGCTTCATCTGTGGGAACTTCATCGCCGCGGCGGATTTTTCCTATTACGGAAGCCGCTTCGAGCATGACGACGATGCTTGCCGCCATGACCGCGAGGCTCAGAACGAGCAGCAGCCAGTTACTCGAACGGTAATAGTCGAACAGGTACCAGAGGCTGGCCCAGAAAGCCACGAATACGATGAAGATCATCGGCGCCAGGGTAAAGATCGACGGCCGCTTCAGCCGCATCAGGTACACGGAAAGCACCAGCAGGGTGAGGCTCGCGAGAATCTGGTTGGATGCGCCGAAGATCGGCCAGATCAACATGCCGCCGTCGCCCGGATACTCGCCGTTGGTGGCGCCGAAAGCCAGGGTCAGACAGCAGCCCACGGCAACCAGGGTGGAGATGTAGTTGTTCTTGAGAAATCCGATCGAATAGATGTTGCCCCATTCCTGGATGATGTAGCGCTGCAATCGCAGACCCGCGTCCATCGTGGTGCCGGCGAACAGCACGACCATTACCGCCAGCATGGTTTCGGAAAAAGTGAAGGGGATGCCCCAGCCCTCGGTGATCAGGGCCGCGCCTCCGGCGATGAACGCACTTGCGGCGCCGTCGCCGAAATTGGCGTAAAGCGTGCTCCATTCGACGCTGGTTACGGCATACAGCGAGCCGGTCACCGCGGTGATGGTGATCAGCGCCAGCGAACCTTCGCCGAGAGCGCCGAGATAACCGACGAAACGCGCGTCCTTCTCGTTGTTCAATTGCTTCGAACTCGTGCCCGAAGAAACGATGCCGTGGAATCCCGACAGGGCGCCGCAAGCGATGGTCACGAACAGGATCGGGAACAGCGGCGGCGTTCCTTCCGCGAGATTCTCGTTGATCATCGGCGCGGTGACGTCGGGCAGGGCGATGAAGACCGCGCTGTACAGCACGATCAGGCCGAGTACGAGTTGTGCGCCGTTGATGTAGTCCCGCGGCTGCAGCAGCAGCCATACCGGCAACATCGAGGCGATGCCGGCGTAGATGAACAGGATGATGATCCAGTTGCCGTGGGGTCCGAGCAGGACGCCGTCCCAGGCGGACTCCGTCTCAATCGGCCACAAGGTGCCCAGGTAGATCGTGAAATACAGGATGCTGACGCCGATCAGGGAGATCATGAACAGATTGATCTTGCGCCGGATCAGTACGCCGACTGCAATCGCCACGGGAATCGCGGCCCAGGCAGGTATGATGGAAGTCTCGATATCCACCATTTCGCCGGCGATGATGGTGCCGAATACGGCATTGACCATCAGCAGCAGCAGGAAGATCACCACCATGAAAAGGGCGCGGGTGCGGGCGCCGACGACATCTTCCGACAGGGCGCCCATGGAACGCGCGTTATGCCGGTTGCTGGCCCAGAGCGCACCCATATCGTGCACGCCGGCGAAGAAGATCGAGCCCAGGGTCACCCAGATCAGGGCCGGCAGCCAGCCCCAATAGACCGCAATGGCGGGCCCGACGATCGGCGCCGCGCCGGCCACGGCAGTGAAATGCGAACCCCACAGTACATATTTATTGGTCGGGACATAGTCGACCGCATCGTTGAAACGATTGGCGGGCGTGACGTATTCCGGATCCAGCCGGTAAATCTTCTCGGAAATGAAACGGGAATAGACGATCCAGCCGAAAGCGAAGCCGGCCAGCCCGAACAGAACGATGAATACCGAAGACATAAGGCGCTCTCCCCAGATGCAGCAAGCCGAAGCATCATAGCAACATGCCGCCGGAATACGAAATCAGAGCGGATCGATGCCTCCAACCTCAAGAATTGACCGAACCTGATTCCTGCGCTTCCGATTCGCGCAACTGCGCGAGTTCGGCGAAACTCAGCACCAGGTTGAGCCGGCGAAACAGTTCGTAGGTCAGCCAGAAACTGCCGACGACGATGATCGCCAACATGCCCCAGCGCATAAGCGCCGCGTAGAACAGATTGTCGAATATCGGCAACTGGAAAGTGAACAATTGCAACTGGGCGCCCCGATCCAGCATCCAGTGCCAGGCGCTGTGGGCAAGCAGGGCCGATAGCAGGATACAGCCCAGGTGTTCAGCGACCAGATAGCGAAACATCAGGTTCAATACCGGAATGACAAGAACCAGTATCAGTATCTGCCCGAGTTCGACGCCGACGTTGAACGCCAGCAGGGACGAGATCAGATGGCCGCCGGCGAATTGCAGGGTCTCGCTGAACAGGAAGGAAAAGCCGAAACCGTGCACGAGCCCGAATCCGAACGACACCATCCAGCGTCGCTCCGGTCTGGCGCCAACGATGTTCTCGAAGGCCATGTAGACGATCGAGAGTGCGATCAGCGTCTCGATCAGCGGCGGGAACCAGAGCGCCCGCGGCGCCACGCCCATGGAGGAAGCGATCAGGGTGATCGAATGGGCGATGGTGAACGAAGTGACCACGGGGATCAGATGCCTGAGACTGCGCACCGGAATCACCAGGCAGAACAGGAACAGCAGGTGGTCTATGCCTTCCAGGATGTGCCAGAAGCCCATGACGATGAAGCGCAGGGCCGCCTGGTGCCAGCGTGGATCGAGTTCGACCAGGCCTGGATTGCCGAGATAGTTGAACAGCCGCTCGCCGCCGCCGGGCAAGATGAAACGCAGTACGGTCGTGGTCTGGTCGGACAAGGTGCCAAGTTGCGGATCCACTGAAAAATCGGAATCCTCCGACTCGATGGGGTAGGTCACCAGCACATCGAGCATGCCCTGGCGCCAGAACAGGTTGACCTCGTCGTCGAGCGGCGGCGAGTGGATGTTCTCCAACGCGGTTTCGAAGTCGGTGAATGCGCGGCTCGACGGTAGTGACACCCGCGCGGCCTCAAGGTACTTCTCTTCGAGTTCCACGCCGTTTTCGTAAAAGTGCAGGGATTCGGTGATGTACACCCGGGCCGCGTCGCGCAAAGCGAAATCGGCATCGCTGATCCGCAGATAGCCCGGGCCGCGCAAAGGGAAACTGATCTCGCCGAATGCTTCCATCGGAATGCGCAGCAGCGCGGTGAGCGTGTCGCCCTCGGGTTTGACGAAGGCGTAGACGGTGACCCGGCTCGGAATGTCGTGCGCCGAACCCGCCACCGGGAACATCAGCAGGCCGGCCAGCATCGCGCCCGCGGCCAGCAACCGCGCAAAAACGCTGCTTTTCATCGTGCGTCCTCCTGAAATCCTCGCCCCCGGCGATTTTTCGGCGGACTAGTATACTGTGCCGAAATGAGGCAGTATACTCGCTCGGACAAGGGCCATATGGGCCTTCCATTACCAAGAGGAGATCAAGAATGACCAAGATCAAACTGCTGGCCGGGGTTGTCTTGGCGGCCGCCCTGGTTGCTCTGGGGATCGGTCATAGCTATATGCAGACTCCCAGCATTGCCGCCAGTGACGATGTCATGGCGCCGCACTTCCTCGTTGATCCGCTCTGGCCGAAGCCCCTGCCCAACCACTGGGTGCAAGGCAACACCATCGGCGTGGACGTGGACGAACGGGACCACATCTTCATCGTGCACCGCAATACCGAATCCCAGTTCATGCGCATCCAGGAGATCGGCCTCTACGCCGGCGTGGCGGAATGTTGCACTCCGGCGCCTCCCATTCTCGAGTTCGACCTCGAAGGCAACCTGATCAACGCCTGGGGCGGTCCGATGGAAGGCGCGCCTTATCAATGGCCCGAATCCAATCACGGCATTGAAGTCGCTCCCGACGGCAACGTCTGGATCGGCGGCAACGGCGGTGGCGACTCCCACGCATTAGTGTTCACGCGCGACGGCCAGTACGTCCGCACGGTCGGCGTTCCCGGTCAGGACGTGGACAGCAACAGCGAAACGCATTACGGCCGCATCGCGGAAATCGCCATCGACGAAGCGGCCGGCGAGGTTTATTTCGCCGACGGCTATACGCACAAGCGCGTCGCCGTGGTTGATCTCGAAGGCAACTTTCTGCGCTATTGGGGCGCCTACGGCAATCGCCCCGACGACGATGCCGACGTGACCTACACTCCGGGCGTGCCGGGCCCCGACCAATTCCGCGGCCCGGTGCACTGTGCCGAGCCGTCCAACGACGGGCTGGTCTACGTCTGCGACCGCGGCGCCGACCGCATCCAGGTGTTCCGCACCGACGGCACCTACGTGCAGGAAGTGATCATCTCGCCCGCCACGCTCGCGCAAGGCTCCACCTGGGATATCGCTTTCTCGCCCGATGACGAGCAGGAGTTCATCTACCTGGCCGACGGTCAGAACTTCAAGATCTACATCATCGACCGCGAGTCCATGGAAGTGCTGTACACCTTCGGTGACGGCGGCAGGCAGCCCGGGCTGTTCTTCGCCCCGCACAGCATCGCCACCGACTCCCAGGGCAATATCTACACAACCGAGACCTACGAAGGCAAGCGGGTGCAGAAGTTTCTCTATCAGGGCATGAGGCCGGTCACCGTTCGCGATCGCGCCCCGACCTGGCCGCCCGACGAACTGTAAGCGTCTCCGGACCGTACGAAAAAAAGCCGCATCTACCCGATGCGGCTTTTTTGTTATAGGTAAAAAACGGACATATACTGGCGGCAACTTTTCTCCGCAAAGCCCACGGGACATCGATATGAACATCAACAGATCGACCCTGATTATCGCGCTTGTCGCGGTGCTCGTA
The DNA here is from genome assembly GCA_964622925.1 of uncultured Pseudohongiella sp. Taxonomy (GTDB): domain Bacteria; phylum Pseudomonadota; class Gammaproteobacteria; order Pseudomonadales; family Pseudohongiellaceae; genus UBA9145. Next base: position 6,569 of record CAZUSL010000088.1, read on the forward strand.
CTGGCCGCGCTGTTCGTCGGACAGAACAGAATGGAGCAGGCGCCGCAGGCGGCCAACAGCGACCAGCTCGTGCCGCATTTCGAAGTGGATCCCTTCTGGCCGCAGCCCCTGCCCAACCAGTGGCTGCTCGGCCGCACCATCGGCGTCGCCGTCGACGCCAGGGACCACGTTTTCATCGTGCATCGCGATTCCCCGGACATGTTCATGAGCCAGGAACTCGGGCTCGACAGGGGCGTTGCGTCCTGTTGCACCGCGGCGCCGCCGATTCTCGAATTCGATCCGGACGGAAATCTGGTGAATGGCTGGGGCGGCCCGGTTGAAGGCGGCGAATACGAATGGCCGGCATCCAATCACGGCATCGAAGTCGCGGCGAACGGCGATGTCTGGATCGGCGGCAACGGCAGCACCGACTCCCATATCCTCGTATTCACCCGCGACGGGGATTACATCCGCACCATCGGCGAACCGGGCAATCTGCCGGACAGCAACAGCACCACGCATTTCTCCCGGGTTGCCGAAATCGCCATCGACGCCGCGAACAACGAAGCCTGGATCGCCGACGGCTACGGCAATCGCCGGGTGGTCGTGCTCGACGCCACTACCGGCGAGTTCAAGAATTTCTGGGGCGCCTACGGCAATCAGCCCGATGACGAGGCCGACAATACCTATATTCCAGGCGAACCGCTGCCGCAGCAATTCCGGCCGCCGGTGCATTGCGCCGAACCTTCGGCGGACGAACTGATCTACGTCTGCGACCGGGGCGCCGACCGCATCCAGGTTTTCCAGCGCGACGGCACATTCGTCAAGGAAGGGCTGGTTGCGCCGGCCACCTTGTCCGGCTCGACCTGGGACATCTCTTTCTCCCACGATCCGGAACAGGAATTCATCTATCTCGCCGACGGCTCCAACATGCTGGTGCACGTCCTGGACCGCGAATCGCTGGAAGTGCTCTACACTTTCGGTGACGGCGGACGCCAGCCCGGACTGTTCTTCGGCACCCACAGCATCGTCACCGACTCGACCGGCAACGTCTACACGACGGAAACCTATGAAGGCAAGCGCGTGCAGAAGTTCGTGCACCGGGGCCTCGTTCCGCTTGGCGACATCCGCCCGGGAGCGCCCTGGCCCGCCTCGGAAATCCACTAGGAGGTTTTCCGCAGGAGATTCAATTCCATGATGTTACGAAGCCTGTTGTTCGTCCTTGCAACTCTGTTTGGCGCGTCCGCCATGGCTGCTGAACAGGTCAACGTGAATTATCAATACGACGGCAACCACCGCGCCGACCTGAGTCGCATGCGCGGGACCTTGCGGGTGGCGGAATTTACCGATAGCCGGGGACTGGCCGACGGCCGCCTGATCGTCGACAGCGACGCCCGGGGCGGCGACGGCTATCTTGCGGAAATCGAAATGGCGGCCCTCGTGCGCGCGGCGCTCGTCCAGGGGTTCGAGCACGGCAACGCCCGCCTCGTGGAAAGCGGCGAGGACTTCAGCATCGAAGGCAGCGTGAACTCCATCGAATCCGAGGTAATCGACGGTGAAATCCGCCTGACCATGCGCGTGAATCTGCAACTCAACCGCGGCGGCCGCTCAATCTGGCAGACCAACCTCTTCGGCCGCGGCTCCGCGGAAGACATCGGCGGCGCCACCCACGCCGCCCTCACCCGCCTGATCCGCGAACTCATGAATGACGACTATTTTCTGATCGAGTTGCAATAATTGAGTATTGCCATGCGAATTTGCCTTTCCGCCTTCGCGTTGTTGTTCGCCGTCTGGCCGGCGCTGGGCGACACCGTTCTGCTGGAGAACGTGAACGGATACACTCTCGACGGCAGCCGCGAACTCATTCGGTTCTCCGCCCTCCAATTCACCGACGGGGAGGTCGACCGCATTTTCGGCGCGGACGACGTGCTGCCGGAGAATGTGGACCGGCGCGTCGACGGCGCCGGCAGGACCGTGATCCCGGGCCTGATCGACGCGCACGGCCACGTGTTCAGCCACGGCCGGGCGCTGCTTTCGGTGATCCTGACCGGCGCGGCGTCGGAACAGGAAGCCGCGCAAAGAGTGGCGGACTTTGCCGCAGAAAATCCCGAGGTCGAATGGATCCAGGGCCGGGGCTGGAACCAGGTGCTCTGGGAAAGCAACGAATTTCCGGGCGCCGCCAGTCTCGATGCGGTGGTCAGCGACCGGCCGGTATGGCTCGGACGCGTCGACGGTCATGCCGCCTGGGCAAATTCGCTGGCGATGGAAATGGCGGGCGTGACGGCGCAAAGCGAAGACCCGGATGGCGGACAGATCATCCGGGACGCCGACGGGAATCCCACCGGCGTATTCGTCGACACCGCAATGGGCCTCGTTTCCGGAATCATTCCGGAACCCGGCCGCGAGGAGATCAAGCGGGCGCTTTCGATTTCCATGCAGGATCTCGCCGGCTGGGGCTTGACCAGCGTCCATGACGCCGGTTCGGGCAGTACGGTAATCGCAGCGTTCAGGGAGTTGCTCGAAGCGGGCGAAATGCCGATTCGCGTCAACCTGATGCTGGCGGCGAGCGACGAATTCTACGAGGAGCGCCTGGCGGAAGGCCGCTTTCGCGATGCGAACGACTTTTTCGTGGTGCACTCGGTAAAGGTGGTGGGCGACGGCGCCCTCGGCAGCCGCGGCGCCGCCTTGCTGGAGGAATATTCCGACGATCCGGGTAATACCGGCCTGCTGCGCTACACCGACGAGCAATTGCAATACCTGATGCGCGCGGCGATGAACGCCGGCTTCCAGGTCAATACCCACGCGATCGGCGATGCCGCCAACCGGATCGTGCTCGATTCCTACGAGATGCTGATCAACGAGACCGGCAGAGGAGATCTGCGCCACAGGGTTGAACACGCCCAGGTGCTGACCTTTGACGATATCCTGCGTTTCGCCGAACTCGGCGTAGTCCCCTCGATGCAGGCGACCCACGCCACCAGCGACAAGAACATGGCCGAGGACAGGCTGGGACCGGTGCGCATACAAGGCGCCTATGCCTGGCGCAAATTGCTCGAAACCGGCGTGATCATCGCCAATGGCTCGGATTTCCCGGTCGAGCATCCGAACCCCTTTTATGGCCTGCACGCATCGATAACGCGGCAGGATCAACAGAACGAGCCCGACGGCGGCTGGCATCCCGAAGAGAACATGACGCTGGAAGAAGCTTTTGCCAGTTTCACCATCGACGCCGCCTGGGCAGGTCACCAGGAAGATGTGCTGGGGACGCTCGAACCGGGCAAGAGAGCCGACTTCCTGTTGCTTGACCGGGATCTGTTCGATATTCCCGCGAGCGAAGTCTGGCGGATCCAGGTGCTCGAAACCTGGGTCAACGGCGAACTGGTGTATTCACGCACGTCGCAAACCGCCAACGCCAATTGAGAGAGGGTGAGGCCCGGTCGGCGCAGCCGACAAAAAGCACAGCTTTTTGAGGGTCGAACGGCTCGACATGGATGTCGAGACTGGGGCCAATCGAAGCCAATGAAGTCGCGCCAAGGACGGCAGGTAAAACTTAACTCGAAGGCAGAAACAAACTATGAAAATCGTCGGATCATCGCTATTTTTACTACTGACATTTCTCGCCGCGGCCGCATGCAGCCCGGCGCCGCAAGGAGGCAATGGAAACATGAATACGGAAATCTTCAACGAAGAGGAAGTCGCCCGCTGGCAGGAGCGCGCGGCCAGGGTCGAGATTCTGCGGGACCGCTGGGGCATTGCCCATATCTACGGCGAAACCGACGCCGATACGGTCTTCGGAACCTTGTACGCCCAGGCCGAAGACGACTTCAACCGGGTCGAAACCAACTATATCAACGCCATGGGCCGACTGGCGGAAGCCGAAGGCGCGGGAGAAATCTATCGCGACCTGCGCATGCGCCTGTTCATTCGCCAGGGCGAGATGGAAGAACTATACGAAAGCAGTCCCGACTGGCTGAAACAGTTGATGGACGCTTTTGCCGACGGCCTGAATTATTACCTGTACACCCATCCCGAGGTCACGCCCCGGGTATTCCGCCGCTTCGAACCCTGGATGGCGCTCACGTTCACCGAAGGCTCGATCGGCGGCGATATCGAACGCGTCAACATTGCCAGACTGCGCGATTTCTATGGCCCGAACGACATGATCGCCACGACCGACGATCTGGTGGTCGACATGGAGCCGCGCGGCTCCAACGGCTTTTCCATCGCGCCTTCCAACTCGGCCACGGGCAACGCGCTGTTCCTGATCAATCCCCATACGTCGTTCTTTTTCCGCTCCGAGTTGCACATGGTCAGCGAGGAAGGCCTCAATGCATACGGAGCCGTAACCTGGGGCCAGTTCTTCATCTACCAGGGTTTCAACGAGAACACCGGCTGGATGCACACTTCGAGCCGGGCCGACGCAATCGACGAGTACCTGGAAACCATCGTCGAACGCGACGACGGCTATTACTACGTCTACGGCGATGAAGAGAGGAGGCTGCAGGAAAGCCAGGTCGAAATCGACTACCGCGACGGCGATTCCATGAGCACGCGCGAATTTACCGTGTATCACAGCCATCACGGTCCGATCGTCCGGGAACAGGACGGCCGGTGGGTCGCCATCAGCCTGATGGAAGAGCCGGTGCGGGCCTTGACCCAGTCCTATCTGCGCACCAAGTCGCGCAATTACATGGAATTCAACGCCAGCATGGAATTGCTGACGAATTCCTCCAACAACACCGTCTATGCCGACTCCGACGGCAATATCGCCTATTACCATGGCAATTTCATTCCGCGCCGCGACCCGTCCTTCGACTGGAACGCGCCTCTCGACGGCAGCAATCCGGCGACCGACTGGCAGGGCCTGCATCCACTCGACGAATTGATCACCGTGCTCAATCCGCCGAACGGATGGATTCAGAACACCAATAACACCCCGTTCTCAGCGGCGGGCGAATACAGCCCCCGGGAAGAAGACTATCCAGCCTACATGGCCAACAATCCCGAGAATCCGCGTGGCATCCATGCCATCCGGGTACTCGAAGGCAGGACCGACTTCACGCTCGATTCGCTGATCGAGGCCGCCTACGACTCCCTGTTGACCGCCTTCGAACCGCTGATACCGGCCTTGCTTGCAGCCGCCGAAGAGGCGCCCGCGGACGATCTCGAAGAGCAACTCGCCTTGCTCGCCGGTTGGGACTATCGCTTTGGCGTCGATTCGGTCGAAACGACGCTGGCGGTGTATTGGGCGCAGACGCTGATGGACAGCGTCAACGCCGAGGCGAGCGCGGCGGGAATCAATATCTACGAATACATGGCGGCAAACGCGAGCGCGGCTCGGAAACTGGACGCCTTGCGCGACGCCTCCGCCGAATTGCAGTCCGACTGGGGTTCCTGGCAGGTGCCCTGGGGCGAAGTCAATCGCTACCAGCGCATCAACGGCGATATCGTGCAACAGTTCAACGACGAGGAAGAAAGCTGGCCCGTCGGTTTCGCTTCCGGGCGCTGGGGCGCGCTGGCGTCCTTCGGCAGCCGCAAGTATCCCGGCACGCGGCGCATGTACGGCACCAGCGGCAACAGTTTTGTCGCGGCAGTGGAATTCGGCAGTCCCTTGCGCGCCAGGGCGATTACCGTCGGCGGCCTGCAAAGCGACCCGTCTTCGCCGCATTTCGACGATCAGGCGGAAATGTACGCGAACGGCGAGTTTCGCGACGTGCTGTTCTATCGGGATGACATAGAAGCGAATCTCGAGCGCAGTTACCGACTTGGTGAATGAAGTCCGAGCCTGAGACATGAGTAAAGGTCACGGCCGACACTTTCTCCAGATTCCCGGGCCGACCAATGTGCCGGAGCGTATATCCCTGGCCATGGCCAGGGCGGTTGTCGACCATCGCGGCGCCGACTTTCCCGAACTGACCTTGCGGATATTCGAAAATCTGCGGAAAGTCTTCGCGACCGAAAGTCCGGTGCTGATGTTCCCGTCATCCGGAACCGGCGCCTGGGAAGCCGCCCTGGTCAATACGCTTTCCCCAGGCGAGAAGGTGCTGGCCTTCGAGACCGGACATTTTTCGACCTTGTGGAAAGATGTCGCGCATAAGCTCGACCTCGAAGTGGATTGGGTCGAAGGAGACTGGCGCCGGGGAATCGACCCGCAGATCGTCCAAGACCGGCTGCGGCGGGACAGCGGCATCGCCGCCGTACTCGCAATGCATAACGAGACCTCGACCGGCGCGACCAGCGACATCGCCGCCGTGCGCGGCGCCATGGATGCCTGCAATCATGACGCCTTGCTGCTGGTGGACGCGGTCTCCTCGCTGGCCTGCGCGCCCCTGCCGATGGACGATTGGGGCATCGATGTCGTCATCAGCGGCTCCCAGAAAGGCCTGATGCTGCCGCCGGGGCTCGGATTCAACGCCGCCGGGCCCAGGGCCCTGGACCGCGCCAAACGTTCGACTTCACGCAATGCCTATTGGAACTGGCAGGCCATGCTCGACAACAACGGCCAGGGCTATTTCCCTTACACGCCGGCGACGACCCTGCTTTACGGACTCGACGAGGCGCTGGCGATGCTGCTCGAGGAAGGCATGGAAAACGTCTTCGCCCGCCATGCCCGCCATGCCGCTGCGACGCGGGCGGCGGTAGCGGCCTGGGGGCTGGAAAACGTCTGCGTCAACGAACACGAATTCAGCAATTCCACCACCGCGATCTTGCTGCCCGAAGGCAATGACGCGGACCGGCTGCGAAAGATCATCCGTGAGCGCTTCAACATGTCGCTGGGAACCGGCCTGGGCAAACTCAAGGGCCGCTGTTTCCGTATCGGACATCTCGGCAACTTCAACGACCTGATGCTCGCGGGAACCCTGAGCGGCGTGGAAATGGGCCTGGAACTGGCCGGCGTCCCCCATGGCAAGGGCGGAATCAATGCCGCGCTGGAATTTCTTGCGGGCAGCGAACAGGACTGAGAGGGAAAATCATGGATCCAGCCACCGCGGTCAATACCAGCGCCGCCGTTTCCCTGCTCGGGTTCGGCGTGCTCATCTTTCTGCTGCTGTTCCTGATCGCGAAATGGAAATGGCACGTGTTCTTCGCCTTGCTGATTCCGATCATGCTGTTCGGGATATTGCCCGGCATCCAGCAGAACAATTTCATCGATGCTTTCGAGAGCGGCTTCGGAACCACGCTGGGGTCGATCGGCGTCGTCATCGTGCTCGGCTCGATCATCGCCGAAGCGCTCAAGCATACCGGCGGCATCCAGGTCATCACCCGTTCGATGGTGAACCTGGTGGGCTCGGCGCGCATGCCGCTTGCGCTGACCCTGACCGGCTTCATCATCGGCATCGCGATTTTCTCGGACGTTGCCTACGTCATCCTGAATCCATTGGTGCATTCCGCCGCCCGCACCATGAACGTCGGCATCGCCGCCATGTCCACCGGGCTCGTCGGCGCGCTGCAATTGACCCATGCCATCGTGCCGCCGACGCCCGGCCCGCTCGCGGCCGCCGCGCTGGTGGGCGCCGATATCGGCAAGACCATCATCTACGGCGGAATCGCTTGCCTGTTCGGCTCGCTGGCATGCTGGGCATGGGGCAAGTTCGTCTGCGGGCCGCGCGTGAAAACCCCGGCGAGCGACGAGTTCGGCAGCGTCGAAAGCAGTCTCGACGGCGGCGAGAATCTGCCTTCGACGCTGAGCTCCTATACTCCGATCGTGATCCCCATCCTGCTGATCGCGGCCCAGAGCGTGGTATCGCTGGTATACGAGGACGGCCATATCCTGCGCAGCGTCTTTCGCTATCTGGGCTGGCCGGTCGTCGCACTGTCGATCGGCGTCTGGCTCGCCTATCGCAATATTCGCAGCACCGAACAACGCGAACAATCGCGCGACGCCTGGGTCGAAGCCGCCCTGAAGACTTCGGCGATGATCCTGGTGGTTACCGGACTCGGCGGTTCGCTGAGCGCCATTCTGCGCGGCACCCCGGCGGTCGACTACATCGCGGCGCTGTTCACCGATTTCGGCCTGCCGGCGATTCTGCTTCCTTTCACCATCGGCATCATCGGCAACATGATCACCGGTTCGACCACGGTGGGGGTGATCACGGCGGCTTCGCTGAGCGCGCCCATGCTCGGCAATCTCGGCCTGTCGCCTGAGGCGGCGATGCTCGCCGGCGCCAGCGGTTCGGTCATCATCAAGTACGTCAACAGCAGTTATTTCTGGGTCTGCACTTCGCTGTCGCGGCTCAGCGTACCCGACGCCGTATTCAGTTACGGCGGGGCGACGCTGATGGGCGGACTGGTTTCTTTCGCGGCTGTATGGGTATTCTGGGTAACGGGCCTCGTCTAGCCCGGCGGACATCTGAAATTTTCCCGGAGGTGTTGTCATGCAATTGCAAGATGAGGGCCTGTTGCATACCAGCGCGTATTTCGATGGCGGCTGGCATGAGGCCGACGACGGCGCGACCACTCCCGTTCTGAATCCGGCGACGGGCGAAACCCTGGCGCAGGTTTCGCGCTGCGGGCAGGCCGAAACCCGCCGCGCCATTGCCGCCGCGCATCGCGCGTTTCTGGACTGGCGGCAGCGCACCGCGGAAGAGCGGGCGGCGGCATTGGGCCGGCTGAACGATCTGATAATGGCCAACCTCGAAGACCTGTCCAGGATTCTGACAATCGAGCAAGGCAAACCACTGGCCGAGGCGCGCAAAGAGGTCGAAATCGGCGCGGGCTACATCAAGTGGTTTGCGGAGGAAGCGCGCCGGGTGTATGGCGACACCATTCCGAGCCCCCGCAAGGATCACCGCCTGCTCGCCATCAAGCAGCCGGTCGGCGTGGCCGCGTGCATCACGCCCTGGAACTTTCCCAACGCCATGCTCGCGCGCAAGCTCGGTCCGGCGCTGGCCAGCGGCTGCACCGTGGTCTGCAAGCCCGCCAATGCGACTCCCCTGTCGGCTCTCGCCCTGGCCGAACTTTCCGCGCGCGCCGAAATTCCCGCCGGCGTCGTCAACGTGCTGTGCGGGGATACGCAAGCCATCGGCGCCGAACTGACTTCCAATCCCAGGGTGCGCAAATTGACGTTTACCGGCTCCACCGAGGTAGGAAAACTGCTGCTGGAGCAATGCGCCGCAACGGTCAAGCGTACTTCGATGGAACTCGGCGGCAACGCGCCGTTCATCGTCTTCGACGATGCCGACCTCGACGCCGCCGTACAGGGCGCCCTCGCCTGCAAGTACCGCAATGCCGGCCAGACCTGTGTCTGCGCCAACCGGATTTTCGTGCAGTCCGGTATATACCGGGACTTCGCCGAACGATTCGCAGCGGCTTCGGCGGGCCAGCAAATCGGCAACGGGCTCGACGAGGACACCGTCATCGGTCCGTTGATCGACCGCCAGGCGGCCGATTCGGTGCTCGAGATGATCGAAGACGCCATGACACTTGGCGCCGAAGTCGTAACCGGCGGCAAACGCGCCGGGAATGGGGAGTGCTTCGTGGAACCGACCGTGCTGACGGCCGTGAAACCGGAAATGCGGGTTTTCCGGGAAGAAATCTTCGGCCCGGTCGCGCCATTGTTCGAATTCGATACCGAGGAAGAAGCCATCGCTCTCGCCAACGATACCAATGCGGGTCTCGCGGCCTATTTCTACGCCCGGGATGTCGGCAGAATCTGGCGCGTGGCGGAAGCCCTGGATTACGGGATCGTCGGCATCAACGAAGGCATCGTCACCAATCCCATGTCGCCTTTCGGCGGCATGAAGGAATCGGGCTCCGGCAGGGAGGGATCGAAGTACGGCATGGACGATTACCTGGAGATCAAGTATCTCTGCATGGGCGGCCTGTAGGCCGTTTCTGGCGGGGGGTCAGGCCAGCGCCATTTCGAGCACCCTGGCTACGTGCAGGGCCTCGCGGGAAGCGCCGTGGCTGATCTGGCCGCGGCAACTGACGCCGTTCGCGACGATCAGGCTGTCCTCTTCCGCGGCGCGCACCGCGGGCAGCAGGCTCAATTCCGCCATATCCATCGAGTAGCGGTAATGTTCGGCCTCGTAGCCGAAAGAGCCGGCCATGCCGCAACACGACGAATCGATCACCTCGATTTCCAGTTCCGGCACGAGCGCCAGCGTCTTGCTCAGCGCGGTCATGACGGCGAAGGATTTCTGGTGGCAATGGCCGTGCACCAGCGCCCGCTTGTGCGCCAGCGGTTTCAGCTTCAGGGCGAGTCGGCCGGCTTCGTGTTCTTTGGCGAGGAATTCTTCGAACAACACGACGCTGTCGGCCAGTTTCTCCGCCTCCGGGCCCAGCCCCATGACGAGATACTCATCGCGCAGGCTCAGCAGGCAAGACGGCTCCAGACCGATGATCGGCACGCCGCGTTCGACAAACGGCCGCAAGGCTTCGAGCATGCGCCGGGCCTCGGCCTTTGCCTCGTCCACCAGGCCGCTGCTAAGGAAGGTGCGGCCGCAGCAAAGCGGCCGGGAATCGCCGGCCGCCGGCGCCGCCACGCGATAACCCGCCGCCTGCAGCACCCTCTGCGCCGCTGCGGCGTTCTCGCTTTCGAAGCAGCTATTGAATGTATCGACGAGCAATACGACTTCCCTGCCCTCGCCCGTGGCTTCGGCGGGCTGAAACCGGTCTCGCCGCCAGCGCGGCAGCGGGCGCCTCGCGCTGAGACCGAACAGCCATTGGGACAGCAATGCCAGGCCGGGAAGCCGGTCACGCAGATTCAGCAACTGGCCTAGCGGTCCGAGGCGATGGGCATAACGCGGCAGCCAGGCAAACAGCCGGTCGCGCAGGCCGATGCGCAGGCCTGAGTCTTTGGCGCGGCGATATTGATGCAGGAACTCGATCTTCATCCGCGCCATGTCGACCCCGGTGGGACATTCGCGCCGGCAGGCCTTGCAACCCACGCACAAGGCCATGGTTTCGTACAACTCCTTCGACTGCAGCGCTTCCGCGCCGGCGGCTCCGCTCAAGGCCAGCCGCAGACTGTTGGCGCGGCCCCGGGTGAGATGGACCTCCTCGCCCGTAACGCGGAAGGATGGACACATGACGCCGCCTTGCGCCTTGCGGCAGGCGCCATTGTTGTTGCACATCTCAAGAGCGCGGTCGTAGCCCTGCCAGACGGACCAGTCGAGCGCGGTTTCGACCGGCTCGCATTGATAATCGGGGGGATAGCGCATGATCCCGCGGTCGTCGAAGCGATGCGGATTGACGATCTTGCCGGGATTGAAGACATTGTCCGGGTCGAACCAGCGTTTCACCTGTTCGAAGTTCTCGACCATACGGCGGCCGAACATGGGCTCGTGAAATTCCGAGCGCGAGATGCCGTCGCCGTGTTCGCCGGAATGGGAGCCCTTGTATTCGCGCACCATTTCCAGCGCTTCTTCGGCGATGGAACGCATCGCTTTCGCTCCTCCCGCCTGTTTCATGTCGAGCACGGGGCGTACATGCAGGCATCCGACCGAGGCATGGGCGTAGAAGGTTCCCGTCGTGCCATGGCGCGCGAACACCTCGCTCAGGCGGGCGGTGTACTCCGCCAGGTCTTCCAGCGCCACGGCGCAGTCTTCGATGAAGGAAACCGGTTTGGCGTCGCCTTTCATCGACATCATGATGTTCAGGCCCGAAGCCCTCACTTCCCAGACCGCCTGCTGGAACGAAGGATCGACAGCTTCGACCACGGACGAAGGATGTCGCTGGTTTTCAGATTGCGATTCCATCAATTCCACGAGCTGCCGCAACGAGTTCAATTGCTCGCCGTGATCGTCGCCGGCGAACTCGACCAGTAACAGGGCGTCGGGTTCGCCTTTCACGAATCGGGCGACGGTCGGTGCGAACAGCGGGATTTCCCGGGCCAGTTCGATCATGGTGCGGTCCATCAATTCGACGGCGGCGGGATCGAGTTTGACGATATGGCGCACGCTGTCCATGGCGTCGTAGAAGCGGGCGAAATGACAGATGCCAAGCACCTTGTGCCGGGGAATCGGCTGCAGGTCGAGATGTATGCGCCGGAAGAAACCCAGGGTGCCTTCCGAACCTACGAGCAGCCGCGCCAGATTGGGCCGGTCCAGGGTCAGTTCGTCGATGTTGTAGCCGCCGACGCGGCGCAGCAATTTGGGAAAACGGCGCCGGATTTCATCGGCCTCGGTGTCGCCGAGGTCCAGCAGGTTTTCCACGAGTTCCGGCGGCATGTCGCCGTGGCCCGAATCAACCTGGCGGAAATGGGCCTTGATGCCGCCCGCGAGCAGGGCTTCGACCGAACGCACGTTATGCACCATGTTGCCATAGCGGATCGAACGCGCGCCGCAACTGTTGTTGCCGGTCATGCCGCCGATGGTGGCGCGATTGGCGGTGGACACGTCGACCGGATAGAACAATCCGTGAGGCTTGAGATAACGATTGAGTTGCTCGAGCACGATGCCGGGCTGCACGCAGACCGTGCGCGCCCCGGCGTCGAAATCGATGACATTGTTCAGATGGCGGGTGCAGTCGAGGATCAGCGCTTCGCCGATGGCCTGGCCGTTCTGGGACGTGCCCGCGCCCCGCGGCAACACAGGCACGCCTTCTTCCTCGGCGATGGCGAGCACGGCCGCGGCGTCTTCCTCGTCGGCGGGCACGGTTACGCCGACAGGCATGATCCGGTAGATCGAAGCGTCGGTGCTATAACGCCCGCGATTGAAGGCGTCGAACCAGACCTGCCCCCTGATTTCCCTTTCCAGCCGACGTTGCAGGTTTCCCGAAGTCATGAGCGGAACCGCGCCGGCGCCGAACAGGCCGGATCAATAACCCACAGCCGCGCCATCCCCCCGGCGCGAATCGGAAGCGCCGAGAAACAGGCCGGCTTCGCGGTCATGATAAACCCCCATGGCCGCTCCCTGGCTGCCGCGGGACATGAGGCTGTGGCCCATGGCTTCGTATAACCGGATCGTGTCCGCCGACAGGGCGTTCGGCTCCATGCTCGTCACATCGGGCAGCCATTGGTGATGGATGCGCGGCGCTTCGACCGATTCGGCGATGTTGTAGTCGTGATCCACGATGTTCAGGATCAATTGCAGGACGGTATTGATGATGGTCTTCCCGCCCGGACTGCCGACCGCGAAAACCGGCTGGCCGTCCTGCGCGACGATGGTCGGCGTCATGCTCGACAGCGGCCGCTTTTCGGGACGGATCAGGTTCGGCGGGGTGCCGATCAGGCCGTTGGCGTCGGTGACGCCTGGAACGGCGTTGAAATCGCCCATTTCATTATTGAGCAGATAACCGCCGCCTTCGACGACTATGGCCGAGCCGTAACCGAATTCCAGCGTATAGGTCAGGCTGACCATGTTGCCGTCCTTGTCGACCACGGAAAAATGCGTGGTCTCCTCGCTTTCGTAGGCCTGGGCGAAAAGTTCGGGATCGCTGTTCGAGGCGCGCTCGGGATCAATTGTGTCGCGCAATTCTTCGGCGTATTCCTTCGAAATGAGCCGATCCAGCGGCATGCCTTCGTTGAAGTCGGGGTCGCCGAGATGCTCCGCGCGGTCGGCGTAGGCCCGGCGCATGGTTTCGGTCAGGACATGCAGATACGCGGCCGAGTTATGACCCATTGCCGCGAGATCGTATCCTTCAAGAATGTTGAGCATTTCCACGAGCACCACCCCGCCCGAACTCGGCGGCGGCATGCTGACGATTTCATAACCGCGATAGTTGCCGCGAATGGGTTCGCGCTCGATGGCTTCGTAAAGGGCCAGGTCCTGTTCGGTGATCAGGCCGCCGGTATCGGCCATGAATTGCGCGAGCCGCATGGCGTTCTCGCCCGCGTAGAAGCCGTCCTTGCCGTTATCGCGGATCAGCTCCAGCGTCGCCGCCAGATCGGGCTGCACCCACGTATCGCCGAGTTCGTAAAGCGAACCGTCCGGCCTGAAGAACACCGCCGCGCTCGAAGGATATTGCCGGAAGCGACCCTGATTGCCGGCGAAACTGCGTTGCAGCGTGTATGTGATGGGAATGCCTTCCCGTGCGAGCCTCACGGCGGGCGCGACGAGATTCGCCCAGGGCAGGCTGCCGAGTTCCTGATGCGCTTTCCAGAGTCCGGCTACGGTGCCGGGCACGCCCACTGCCAGCGGTCCGAAATGATTGGAGTTGTTGACGACCCGGCCATCGACGCCGAGATACATCTGTTCCGTCGCGGCCAGGGGGGCCTTCTCGCGGAAATCGAAGGCCGTGGCGTGGCCGTCGCTGCCGTGATAGACCAGAAAGCCGCCGCCGCCGATATTGCCCGCGCTCGGCCAGGTGACCGCCAGGGCGAATGCCGTGGCGATGGCGGCGTCAACGGCGTTGCCGCCGTTCCTGAGCGTTTGCACACCGACTTCGGAAGCCAGGCGGGACGCGCTGCTGACCATGCCGTTCCTGGCATAGGTCGGCGTGCGGCCGCCTTCGGCGAAGGTCTGGCTGACGATGGCCAGTAAAAGGAAAGAAACGAAAATCCGGAAAATTCGATGCTGCATCACGAAACTACCCGCGGGACAAAACCGGGATTATACTTGCGATCTGCCTGGAACCTAAAAAAATGTGGCCATAACAAGGAACACGACATGTTGAAGAAAATATCCGAACCCTTGTGGAATGCGTATCGGGGCTGGGACGTCCCAAACCGCGTGACGCGCCTCGGCGGCTGGCTGGAAAGAAGGCGGCAGGCCGAATCCGGCGGCGGCTACGATCACTCGGAGACAGTCAACGACTATTACGACCTGTGCAACGAATTCATGCAGTTCGGATGGAACGAATCGCTGCACTTCGCACCGCTGAAACCCGACGAGTCGTTGGCGGCGTCCATAATCCGCCACCAGCGATTGATGATCGAAAAATTGCAATTGCGCGAAGACATGCGCGTGATCGATGTCGGCTGCGGCGTGGGCGGTCCGATGCGGCGCGTCGCCCGGGAGGCCGGCTGCAAGGTACTCTGCCTCAACAACAACGAACAGCAACTCGACACGGCGCGGAAAAGAAACAGCGACCAGGGGCTCGATCATCTGGCGGAATACATGCGCTGCAACTTCATGGATATGAGCGCCATCGAGGCCGATTCGTTCGATGCGGCATACGCAATCGAGTCCACCTGCCATGCCCCGGACAAGCAGGGCGCGTTCGAGCAGATATATCGCGTGCTGAAACCCGGCGCCTTGTTCTGGGGGCAGGAGATGTGCATGACCGACAAGTACGATCCCGCAAGCGCCCGACACGGGGAAGTAAAGGATGAACTCATGCTGGGAATCGCGCTTGACGGCATAGCCACCTATTCGGAAGTGAATCGCACGCTCGAAGCCGTTGGCTTCGAAATCGTCGAGGCGGTCGACAGGGGTATCGTGGATGAGTCCGGCACACCCTGGTATCGCCCCATGGAAAGCCTCGACGGGACTTTGAAAAGCAGGTTCCGCGGAACGCCCCTAGGCCGCAAGGCGATGATCGCCGGCTTGCGGGTGGGCGAAGCGTGCCGAATCGTTCCCAAGGGCTCCACAGCGGTGGTTCAACTGATGAACCGAACCGCCGACGCTTATGTCGCGGGCGGCAAGTCGGGAATCTTCAGCCCCCTCTATTGTTTTCTCGCCCGCAAACCGATGTAGCCGGGAGTCACCACCATGACTGAATTGTCGAAGAAACTGCCACATCAGACCGGTTCTTTCCTGCCCGCCGCCCTCCTGCCGGTCACTCTTCTGCTGGCGCTGGCCGGCTGCGGCGACAGCGGTGCGCCGGCCGAACCGGACGCGGCCGCTCCGGAATCCGCAGCGGAAACCGAACAGCAATTGATCGAACGCGCCAGGGGAATCCACGACCGGGTCATCACGCTCGATACCCACGTCGATATCGACACTTCCAATTTCACCCTGGACAACAATTACACGAGCGACCTCGACACCCGGGTGACCTTGCCGAAGATCGAAGCCGGCGGACTCGACGTGGTCTGGTTCATCGTCTATACCGGCCAGGGCCCGCTCGACGAGGAAGGTTATGCAGCAGCCTACGCCAACGCCATCGACAAGTTCGATGCGATTCACCGCCTCGCCGAAGAAATCGCGCCTGATCGAATCGACATCGCACTGACTTCGGACGATGTCCGCGAGATCGCCGCGAGCGGGCGCAAGGTCGCCATGATCGGCATCGAGAACGCATACCCCATCGGTCTTGATCTTGCGCGGATCGAGGAATTCCATGACCGCGGCGGGCGCTACATGTCGCTCGCGCATAATGGGCACAACCAGTTATCCGACTCCCATACCGGCGAAGCCGAGGGCGATTACCTGCATGGGGGGCTCAGCGAACTCGGCCGGCAAGTCATAGCGGAAATGAACCGGCTCGGCATCATGGTCGATGTCTCGCATCCTTCGGCCGAGGCCATCTCGCAGATGCTCGACATCAGCACCGCGCCGGTCATCGCCTCGCATTCCTCGGCCCGGGGGCTGACCGACAACAGCCGCAACCTGAGCGACGAATTGCTGCTCCGTGTCCGCGATAACGGCGGCGTGGTACACGTCACGGCTCTCGGCGCCTACGTCAGCGATACCGAGCCGGCGACGGTCGCCGACTTGGTTGACCATGTGGACTACATGGTAGACTTGATCGGCATCGAACATGTCGGCATCAGTTCGGATTTCGACGGGGGCGGCGGCATCGAAGGCTGGAGCGACGCCTCCGAGACCTTCAATGTAACCCTTGAACTCGTCAGGCGCGGCTATAGCGAGGAAGAAATCGAAATGCTGTGGAGCGGCAACCTGTTGCGCGTACTCGATGAAGTCCGGAGCGTCGCGGCCGGTGGAGGCTGCTGACAGCCGATAAAGGGGGCAAGTTTCATGACCAGCAAAGTAAGCAGAAGACAACTTTTGCTCGGCGGCTCGGCATTGTTCGCCGCGGGCGCCTTGCAGTCGATTCCGGGCGGCAGATTCCTGCCCAGCCTCGATTTGATGCCAGGCGCCCATGCGCAGGATGTGATTCCCAGGCCGGATTACATCATTCGCATGAGTTCGAACGAGAATCCCTGGGGTCCGTCGCGGGTCGCCTTGCGCGCGATCTATAACGCAATCGACGAGGCCAATCTGTATTCCTTCTACGGCAACCCCCTGCCGGCACTGATCAGCAGGCAACAGGATATCGGCATCGACCACATCAGCCTCGGCGCGGGTTCGGCGGAACTGCTGAAAGTGGGCGGTCTGCTCGCGGGCATGCGCGGCGGCTCGATCGTCATTCCCCATCCCACGTTCGAGGATCTGCCGTCTTACGCCGAAGCCAACGGCACGGAGGTGATCCGCGTACCCGTGGACGGCGACATGAAAACCGATCTGGAAGCCATGGCGAGCGCCATCCGCGCCGACACCAGGCTGGTTTATCTATGCAATCCCAACAACCCGATTCCCAACGTCATCGAAAAGAACGCGTTGCGGGATTTCATTCTTGAAATCGCCCGGGATCGCATGGTCTTCCTCGACGAGGCCTATCACGAATTCGTGGACAATCCCGACTACAGCACGATGATGGACCTGGTCCGCAACGGCCAGCGTAACCTGATCATCACCCGCACCGCCTCCAAGATTCACGGCCTCGCCGGGCTGCGCGTGGGTTTCGCCTTTTCCCACCCTGAACTCGCCCGGGAAATCACCAACCGGCAAACGGGTTTGCAGAACATCGTCGGCGTGCGCGCCGCAGAGGCCAGTTACCAGGACGAGGAACATTCGAATTTCGTGTTGCGAACCGCGCGCGAGTCACTGGACATCGTCGAGAGCTATCTGGATTCGGCCGGAATCAACTACATCAAGTCCAACGCCAATTTCAGCTTCATCGAAACCGGGCATCCGATCGAGGAAGTCCAGGCCCGTTTCCTGGCGGAGAACATCCAGGTCGGAAGACCGTTCCCGCCATTCACCGACTGGATGCGGCTCAGCATGGCGAAACCGGATGAGATGCGCTATTTCGTCCAGACGTATCGGAAGCTGTTCGCCTGATCGGAATCGAAAATAACAATAACAGCGACACGGAATCGCGATCTTGAATTACGACACAAAACTGCCGCCGTTTCCGGAGGGCTGGTACTTCCTGACCGACCGCAAGACCGTAACGGCCAGAAAGCTGATCGAGCGCACCTGGATGGGCGAGGAAATCGTCATCTGGTGCGATGCCGACGGAAATATCTGCGTCGCCGATGCCTTTTGTCCGCATCTCGGTTCGCATCTCGGCCCCAGGGCCGGCGGCAAGGTGCGCGACGGCTGCCTGGTTTGTCCCTTCCACGGCTTCGAGTTCGACGCTTCGGGAAAATGCGTGGCGACGCCGTTCGCCCCGCCTCCGCCCAATGCGCGGCTGAAGTTGTACGAGATTCGGGAGATCGCCGGCATGATCTTCGCCTGGTGGGGACACGAAGGCAGACCGCCGCAATGGCATATGCCGGATGTACCACAGGGTCCGGAATGGTGCGGCATCGGCTACCGGCGCTTCCGCTTCCGGGGACACCCGCAGGAAACCGCCGAAAACTCGGTCGATATCGCCCATCTGCGCCACGTTCACGGCTACGACAATGTCTATCCGAACGGCGAGGTGGAAGTCGATGGCGCGTATCTGCTCAGCAAGTTTCATTTCACGCGGAATCGCCGGATCGCCAATATCTGGAAAATGATGAACGACGTCGACGCCGTGACCCACGTCTACGGCGTGGGTTACTCCTTCGTTGAAGTGCATGAAAACACCATCGAAATGGACTTGCGCCTGTGGGTGCTTGCCACCCCCATCGACGGCAGGGAAATCTACCTTACGCTCGCCTGCCAGGTGCGCGAACTGCGCAAGCCGAAACGATTTTTCATGGGTGCGCGTTTTCTGCCGCTGCGCTGGCGCGCGCCGGTGATCAACCAGTTCATGCTCACCAACCAGAAGCTCGACGTGGCGCAGGACGAAAAGATCTGGAGCCGCAAGCGCTACAGGACGCCACCTGTCCTGAGCCGGTCCGACGGCGAAATCGGGCTCTACCGCCGCTGGTGCCGGCAGTTCTACCCTGGGACGGAAGCTAGCGAATCGCGCGTTCAGGACTCCACGGCCGCTAACGGACGCCGGTAACCTTTTATTCTGATCTTGAAGTTTTTCCGCGGGCTGAGCTTGGGAAACGGGCTGAGCTTGAGCTTGTAGTTTTTCGGGACCATTTCCATGTCCAGATATCGCGCGACCAGCAAAATGTTCAGCACCAGTTGAAATTCCGTCCAGCGCCTTCCGCCGCAAGTATGGGTGCCCGTGCCGAAGGGCACGAAGGCGCCCGTCTGATGGTGTTCGTTCCGGGGCGGCAGGAAGCGATCGATATCGAACTTGTCGGGATCCTCGAAATGTTCCTCGAAGAAATGCGTTGCCGTGAACGCGATCAGGATTTCGCTATAGGCCGGTATGGGCATTCCATCGATATCGAAAGAGTTCATCGCCGTGCGCCGATGCACATTGATCACCGGGTGCAGCCGCAACACCTCCATGGCAAACCGATGTGTGACATCGAGCGCTTCCGGCGTCAGCGCCTTTGCGTCCGGCTCTCCGTTTTCGAACAGGGCGTCGGCTTCGGCGGCGATGCGTTCGTGCAGATCGGGATTCGCCAGCATTTCGTAGATCGAAAACGCCATGGCGCTGCCGGTATAGTGGCCGGCGATGATCGCCGCGATAAAGGTAAATCCCAGGTCTGTCTCGGGCAGGAATTGCGGGTCCGACTGATGCAGTTCCAGCAGATCGTCGGCCAGGTCGCGCCGCTTGCCCGCGCGCTGCGCCGGAGTATGTGTCGCATGAATCTGCGCAAACAGATCGAGCACGCTTTGCTTGTATTTCTTCATCCGCGGCGTGCGCAGCATGAATTTCGGCAATATGCCAAGTATATGAACCAAAAGCGCGCGATATTCGAACTTCAGCAGATCGTCGAGCAATTGATGACTCGGCACGAAGCTCAAGCTCAAATCGGCGATCTGCGCGTCGATCAGGTGCTGGCAGGATTTTTCCACGGGAATTACGCTGTTTACTTTCCAGCCGCTGAAGGTTTTCCTGGCAAGAGCGAACACATCGTGAATCCGATCCTCTACAACTACCCGGGAAACCCCATCGCGCATGGCCTTCCGCATGCGAAAATGATCGGCGCCATCCATGCTGGCGATCGATCGCGCGGTTCCCCATTCCTGCTGAAATCCCTCGAGATAGTCCCGGGTCCGCAACAGCAAGCGCCCTTTCTTGCCGGTCCAGAGATTCAAATCCTGGCTGGCAAGTACGACGAACTTTCGGTTGCCGCCATTGATCTGGTAGACAGGTCCGTGCTTCATTGCCTGTTCGGCAAAGAACTTGGGAATGTTTCCCTGACGCATCGCCCGCGAGCGCAGGACATCGAGCAGACCGATCTCCGGCAGTTTCTTGCGGTGGCGGGTGCGCAAGGCTTCCGGCGGCCGATACGAACTGCGCACGGCTTCGCCGATAGTGCGCCCGATCAGGTCCATGCCGCTGAGCAATTCGATGCGCTGCCCGGCAGACTCCAGTTCCTCCGGTTCGAGCAGGGTGCGTACGCCATCGCAATTGTTCAGTAGTCCGATGATTGCGATATCGCGCGGGTCGGGAATCTCGTCGGTCAGCAGGATGCGCGTGATCCGCTGTTTGATCTCTTCCCCCGGGGCGCCGTCGACGAGTGGATAACGGCCGGTTCGCGAAACTTTTTTCGAAAGCGACCAGAATCCGGCGGTATCGAAATCGAGAATTCCCATATTGACGAGACGCGCGAATGCCGTTTCGTGGATGGTCTCGGCCCTGGCGGCGATCCGCTCCACCCAATAGCGCGGGCTGTTCGTCTTTTTCTCCTGTGCGATTTCCTCGAGCACGGGATCGAGAATGTCGTCGCCCGTCGGCCTGTTGCTGATGAAGGTGAGAGTCTTGAGATCCGAGTCGATTCGATTCTTCAGGGCAAGATCCATGAGAACCCCGCCGGCAAAGGCGCAGGACATCTTCCATTCGGGCACCGGGGCGAAATACCCGGTGTTCTCGTCGAGTAGCAACAGCAGCAGTTCTTCGGGAAATGTCATGCTCAATGGCCGATCACTGTGTGTCGTCCGGGGTTTCCTGCGTTTGTCGAGTCATCCGACTGGCTCAACCGAAGCCCAATTTTGACAGGGGGGGGGGGGGGGGG
>CAZUSL010000089.1:0-2696 GCA_964622925.1 uncultured Pseudohongiella sp.
GACCTTGCTTACCATGGCGCTGCCCTTTCTGCATCATGGCATGATCTATTGCGGCATCCCCTACACCGAGCCGGCGCTGCGCACCACGACGACCGGCGGCACGCCCTATGGCGCCAGCCATCTCGCGCTTGCCGGCGAACCTGTCGAGATCAGCGAGGAAGAGGCCGTTTTGTGCAAGGCGCTCGGAAGGCGCGTCGCCGGGATCGCCCTGAAACTGTCGTGAGCTCGACCGAAACCGATTCCGCCGGGGGCCTGCCCGCATCCGTTCGCAATGCCCGCCTGCTCGTGCTCGGCGCCGCGTACGCCTTGCTCGTGCTGATTTTCCTGCGCACCGGCCTGATGTTGAGCATGGTCAGCATCGCCGGTATGTTCGCCTTTGGCATACAGGCCCTGCCGATGGCCTTGCTGCTCCCCGGTCTGCACGCCTCGCGCCCGCGCACTTACGCCTGGCTCGGCTTCATCGTCCAGTTCTATTTCATCCACGGCGTCCTGCTCGCCTTCAATCCCGACCGGCTAGTCTGGGGCTTGGCGCATATCGCGCTCACCGTCCTGATCTTCTGCGGCCTCATCGCCTTCATCCGCAGCTATCGCCGCGAATTCGGCGCGGGACCCTGACTACCAGCCGAGGATTTCCTTGACGAGGGGGATGGTGATGCGATGCTGGCGTTGCATCGAACTTTCGTCCAGGCGCTCGAGGATTGCCATCAGGGCGTCGAGGCGGCGCTCGGCGCGGATGCCGATGAATTCGGTGACGCCGGCGGCGAGATTGAGGCCGCGATTGCGCGCGCGCAGTTCGAAGGCTTCCATGATGCCTTCGTCGTTCAGCGGGTGCAGGCGGAAGAAAAGCGCCTGTTGCAGGCGCGAGCCCAGATCGGGCAATTCCCAGGGCAACTCGGCGGCTTTGGCCGAAGTCGAGAGCACCAGGTGGGAGGCGGTGGGATTTATCGTGTCGATCAAGTGCACCAGGGCGAGTTCCCAGTCCACGTCGCCCGCGGCGAATTGCAGGTCGTCGATGCAGATCATCGACAATGCGCCCAGGCCTTCGAGAATTTCCGGCTGTAACTGGTCCTTGTAGCGCAGCGGCAGGAAGAAGGCGCCCCGGTCCCCCGCCAGATGGCAGCAGGCCTGCAACAGGTGGGTGCGGCCCGAGGCCGGCGGGCCCTGGATCAGCACGGGGGAATCGAGCCTTTCCGGGTCCTGCAGCCAGGTCACGAGTTGCAGGTTTTCCAGCGAAGTAACGAAGTTCTCGAAAGTCGCCTCGTCTTCGAGGCCCACTGCCAGCGGCAGTTGATCCTCGTGCTTATCGGACATGACTAGCGCATCCAGCGATAATGCAGCAAGGGCGAGTCGGCGCTCTCGCCGCTGTTTATCGGCAGCAGGTCGCGGTCGAGGGCGATCAGGTCGAACAGTTGATCCGAACTGCCTTGCAGGTCGAGCAGCAATTCCAGCCGTTCGCCGTCCACCGAAACGATATCGGCCGCCTGCACCAGGCCGATGCCGCGCACGTATTCGACAAGCGCCGAGTAGTCGGAGAAATCGCGGATGCCGTCGACCCGCAGGCGCACCGACTGTTCGCTTTGCCCGCCCGGAACGAGCCCGAAATGCCCGGCCAGTTGGCTGGTGATGCGCGTCAGCGGTTGTTCCAGGTAGGACTCCAGTTCGGAATCGAAGCCGTCGAAAGTCTGCGCTTCGTCCATGAACTGGAATTGCCACAGGCCGACGAGTTCGCCGGTGGCGGTAAACAGCAGCCTGCCGGCCAGGATGCTGTCGGGATCGTAGCGGCTGCTGGCCGTCCTGATGGCGAGTTCGTCCTGGGTCCAGATCGCGTCGACGGGTAGATTGCGCCGGTCCTGGAGGTCGAGCAGCGGGAAGATGATCGGCAGGCCGCGTTCTTCGCCGAAACGGCGCATGTAGTCGATGATTTCGGCGCCGGTTTCGGAATTGAGCAGGCTGCGCTGTCCGGTCGCGTCCTGCAAGGCCATCCAGACCAGCACGCTGGGCCTGTTGCTGCCCCAGACCGGAATATTGTCCGCGGCAAGCAACTGGTTGATCAGGGGCGCGGAGAATTGCACTTCGATGTAACGCTGGCCCGCGACGAGTCCCGCGACCCGCCCCGCCGTCTCTTCCGTGGTATAGGCGAAGGCCTGGACGAA
Source organism: uncultured Pseudohongiella sp. (assembly GCA_964622925.1). Classification (GTDB taxonomy): domain Bacteria; phylum Pseudomonadota; class Gammaproteobacteria; order Pseudomonadales; family Pseudohongiellaceae; genus UBA9145. The sequence continues at coordinate 2,154 of CAZUSL010000089.1, forward strand.
ATCGCCCGCGTTGCCCGAAGCGCCGCGGATGCGCTCCGAATCGAGCCAGCGCTCGTCGCCCGTGACCTTGAGGATCATGCGCCGGAACGCTACCTGGTAGGCGCGATTGCGCTCGGCGAGACTTTCGTTTTCCACCGCCACGCGCTGCTCGTAAAGGCCGCTGACCGGCAGGCCGTACGCGAGCGGCGCCAGCGATAGAAAACTCAGCAGCGCGGCTGCGCCGAGCAGGTGAACGAGCTTGTTTGCAAGGCCCTGAATCATTGGGAAATGATACTGCAATTCCGCTAACATATCGGCTGCCAAAAAAGCGACTCCCGCCATGCAGAATAACGGGCCGCCGGGCAGCGGCGCATCTCTGAGCTATCGCGACGCCGGCGTCGACATCGACCTCGGCAACGCGCTCGTGCGCAGGATCGGTTCGGTCGTGAAGTCCACGACGCGGCCCGAAGTGCTCTCGGATATCGGCGGGTTCGGCGGTCTTTGCGAGCTTCCGGCGGGCTACCGGCAGCCGGCCTGCCGGCAGCCCGCTCCGATCCCGCCGAC
>CAZUSL010000090.1:0-17594 GCA_964622925.1 uncultured Pseudohongiella sp.
TCCTGGCTGCATGTCTATTGGGCCGGAAGCAATCTCGGCATGCGCAGCCGGAAACTCAGTTCGCTGCGGCGCAGCTTGCGCAGCAAGAGCGCAGGCAAGGGCAGCACGAGGGAACAATCCGAAGTCAGCGCGCTTTGCGAGGCCGTGGAGCGATATTCCGGCGCACTTCATGGCGAGGAAATCCGCGTCCGCAAGCGTTTCAGCGATTTCACGGGCAGCGAGGCAGCGATCCACCCCAATGAAGTCCAGTTGTTCAGCGAAAACCAACTTGAAAACGCAGCCGGCATCAATGCCAAGGGACACCCATACAACGTCATTCCCCCGCGCCTCGACCCCGACGCCGAAATCGACTGGTCCCCGGTGTGGTCGCTCTCCCGGCAAGCGCATCGCTATCTGCCGACATCGATGCTTTACAGCATGGCGCCCGAGCAGCGCGGAGAATTCGACCTGATCGCCGATTCCAACGGTTGCGCCGCCGGCAATACGCGCGAAGAGGCGATTCTGCAAGGCTTCTTCGAACTGGCCGAGCGCGACGCTTTCGCCATCTGGTGGTACAACCGGCTGCAGGCCCCGGAGGTCGATCTTGCCAGCTTCAACGACGAATACCTCGGCTCCGCCGCCGGGTATTACGCCCGCTACGAAAGAGACCTGTGGGTACTCGACGTAAGTTCGGACATCGACATTCCCGCGTTCGTCGCGCTTTCACGCAGGCCGAACGCGGAAACCGAAGACATCATTTACGGCGCCGGCGCTCACGCCGACCCGAAGATCGCCGCCCAGCGGGCGATATGCGAATTGAACCAGTGCCTGACCTGGCTGCCCAGACCTGGAAATAGCCCCGGCAAGGCTGACGGCAAACCCATGATCGACGACCCGCTGGCGTTATGGTGGTGGAAGACCGCGCGCCTGGCCGATTGTCCCTGGCTGGCGCCGGCCGGCGTGCCGATGCGCAAGGCGCAGGACTATCCGATGATCGAATCGGCGGACGCCCGCGACGACGTTGAATATTGCCGGGGGCTGGTCGAGGCCAAGGGCATGGAACTGCTCGTGCTCGACCAGACGCGGCCGGATATCGGCATGCCCGTGGTGCGGGTCATCGTGCCCGGCATGCGCCATTTCTGGGAAAGACTCGCGCCCGGCCGCCTGTACGACGTCCCGGTCGACATGGGTCTGCGGGAGAGCCCGCTGGCGGAAGCAGAACTCAATCCCACACCGGTTATCGCTTGAGGAGTGATAGTGAATATCGACGAAGCAATATTGCTCACCCATGACCACCTTGCCGGCGAAGGCGAGAACATGGGTGAATTGTTAGGACATTTCAGAAACGGGGTTTCGCCCGTTCTGGTCGGCGACCGGGAATGGGAACAGGTGCTGGAATGCGCCGGGCAACTGCCAATCACCATGGGAGCGCTCCCGTTCGGTTTTGAACTGCCGTTGCACGAGGCCAGGCCGCAAGCCGATTTCGGCGCTTCGCTGGCCAGCGGAACGAACATGGCGGCCAGTTTCGAAGAGCGTGCGCGAGCCGACGAAACCGATGAACTGGCGCAGGCCATCGTGCGGCTTTTCAGGGAAATGGACGCCGAGAACTCGCCCTTGCGTGAAATCGTCGGACGCAAGTTGATGCTGGAATACGACATCGGTTCGGCCCCGGACGACAAACAGACTTTTCCTGGAATGTTCCTGCGGCCCGGCGAGCGTCCGATAATCGGGCCCGATTTCGACAAAGACCAATGGAACGATGTCGACATCGCGGCCAACGCACTCGTTTCCTGTGTCGGCTGGAAGAAGAACGAGGCCCAGCAGCAGGTGCTCGAACGAGTCTACCGGGCGCAGCCGCTCGATACGCGCATGGATTCCTTCGGCATATTCCCATCGCGCTCGCGCTCGCTGCGCCTCGCGATAATGGGCTTCAAGGACCAGGAAGAGCTGAACGCCTATCTCGCGGATACGGCCTGGCCCGGTGAGATCGAAGCGGTCGAATCGGTGATTTCCCGCTTCAGGGAGCGCGTCGGCATCGAACGTACCGGCATAAACATCGACGTGCAGGAAAGCGGCCTGGGCCCGACGCTCGGCCTGACCCTGATCGTCAAGCAGCGATATACGAAAGATTCGCGTTACTGGCTCGATGGCCTCACCGACTGGGAGCCTTTCCTGGAAGCCCTGGGTCATGAAGATATCGTGGTGCCGGAGAAACTCGCCGAGCTTGCCGGCTGGGTGTCCAGACCGACGCCCCTCTTCGGGAAGACGGGGCGCTTCGTGATGTTGCGCGGAATTCACCATATCAAGCTGGTCGTTTCCGAAAATCGGCTGGCCAAGGTCAAGGCCTACGTATTCATGGTGCTTTCCGCGGCGGTTTCATTTGAATAATGGGAGTTGCAAGTCATGACAACCGGAATTGAATCCCTGAGGAAAGTCGCGGTGCTCGGTCGCGGCACCGCGGGTTCCCTGGCCGCGGCGAGCGTATCGCGGCTTCTCCCCAAGGGAGAATACGAACTGCATCACATCTATGACTCGCGCATCCCGGTCATCGGCGTCGGCGAAGGCAGTTGGCCGAGCCTGGTGGCGGAATTGCACCGGTTGACGAACCTGCCCCACGACATTGTCCAGCAGCGCCTGAAGGGAACCCGTAAATATGGAATCGGATTCGAGGGATGGGGCCGGCGCAACCGGGACTTCATCCACTACTTTTCGCCGCAGCAGGTGTCCTACGCCTACCACCTCTCCGCCGACCTGCTGGGGGATTTGCTGTACGAGAGCACAAACGCGCATCACATCGACAGGAAAGTGCTGAATATCACGCGGGTGGACGGCGGCGCGGAGGTGGAATTCGAAGGCGGGGAGCGTGAGCGTTACGACCTCGTCTTCGACGCCCGCGGCTTCCCCCGGCAGCACGATCCCGAGCAGCACATCGACATTTCCTTCATTCCCACCAACAAGGCCATCATCCGCCGCTGCCCGGCAATCATTGAGGAAGAGCCGGGAAGGGCGGCCGCGCAATACACCTATACCCGTTCGATCGCGCGTCCGCATGGCTGGGTCTTCGTCATTCCGCTGACCGCGCATACGTCCTACGGTTACGTTTACAACAACGAGATTTCCAGCCAGGAGGAAGTCGAAGCGGATTTCGACGAATTGCTCGAGACCGACGGCGTTCCGGAATTCGAGCAACGCGCGGTCATCGCGTTCCCGAATTTCGTCCATCGGCGGATATACGACGGCGCGGTAGCCCGCGTCGGCAACGCGGCGGCGTTCATGGAGCCGCTGGAAGCGACGGCGATCGTCTTCGCCCAGTTGCAGATAGGCATGGTTCTCCAGATGCGGTTCAACCGTCCGCCGGAGTTCCATGAAAGGGATGTGGAAGTAGTCAACCGTTTCCTGATCAACTACGTACTATGCAGCGGTCTCTTTGTAGGCTGGCATTACAGTTTCGGTTCGATTCACGACAGCGAATTCTGGCGTTACGCCCGCACTGGCGCATGGGCGCAGCACCGGACCGCCACGGATCCGGAGAAAGTGGATTGTTCGGCCTTGCGCAAATTCGACGAAATGTTCGAACTGTTGAAACAGCCCTACATCGACAAGGCGGATTGGGAGCGCATGTGCGGCTTCCCCGTAACCAGCTACGCCCAGATGGCGCAGGGGTTAGGCGCCTAGTCGCATAGAAGCCAGGGTGAATTGGCCGGCCGGCGGCCGGCCAATCGGGACTACCAGCAGCAGCAAAGTCCGGCCGAGATCGCTTCGAGTTGCTCCTCGGTGATATTCGGATCGGGGGGCAACGCGAGATGCACAGTCTGCATGTCGCTCTCGTGGACCTTGATTTCCATGGATTCGGGAATGGAAATCCCCAGTTCCGCGCTGATAGTGGACTTCGGGTCTGTCAACAGCTTCTGCCTGAAATCTGCATCCAGGGCAGACTTGTCGATAAGCTGCTTGAGCATTTGATCGCCACTTCTCATGAGAATTCTCCTGTAAAACTAATGTTCAGCAACACGAAATGCGTTGCCACCCAACCTCACGTCTGTTGGCTGTAGTAATGTTAAGTGAACCTGACGTAAACTGTCCAAACGATTTTTCTTTATGTCCTATTAGATTTTCTTAACCCCAGCCATCTGGAGTCATAGTGTTCAACGATCCATTCGAGTCGTTTCATGAAACTGTCGCCCAGGCCAAGGAAGAGCGTGAGCAACTCGACCGGCTGCTGACGATCTCCACCCCGCAGGAACGTTTGCTTGTCGCCGTCAGCGTATTGGTCCTGGCTGTATTGGCAGCCTGGCTGGTTTTCGGCAATGTCACGCGCAGCATCACGCTCGATGGCGTGCTGGTCCAGCCCGGCGGAATTTCAGCCGGGACAGACGGGACCGCGCAGGCCATGGTCTGGATTGAAAGCGATGCCGCGCAACTGATCGAGGCCGGAATGGCGGCCTCGGTCGAACTCAGGCCGGCTGCCGGAGAAGAACTGCGTTTCGATGGCGAAATTGTCTCGCTCGCCGCCGCAACGAATTTCGGCCGGACGGAGTTGAGCGGAACCGCAGCGCCGGCAGCCGTGTACAACGTGGGCATCTCATTTGGCGAAGACCCCGGCTTGATCGGACTTGACGGCGCGGAATGCCGGGTAGTCATCGAATTGGGCGCCTACCCGCCCGCCTCGCTGATAGGAATCGGAAGACCCTGAATGTCCCTGTTCGGATCGGACTCCAAATCAGAGCCGCAAAATCAGAGAATCAGGACGCCGATTCTGTTGCAGATGCACGCCACGGAATGCGGCGCGGCCTGCCTCGGAAGCGTACTGGCCTGGTACGGGCGCTGGGTTCCTCTTACCGAATTGCGTGAAAAATGCGAAGTGAGCCGCGACGGCTCAAGCGCCGCAAGCATTTTACGCGCTGCGAGACATTACGGACTCGAATGCCGGGGTTTGAGCATCAACGCCGAGTTGCTCAAGCAATTGCAGATGCCGGCGGTGCTGTTCTGGCAATTCAACCATTTCGTCGTCTTGGAAGGATTCGACGACAACCATTTCTATCTCAACGACCCCGCCACCGGGCGGCGCAGGCTTACCGTCGAAGAATTCACCAAGGGCTACAGCAGAATAGCGCTGAAATTCGAACGAGGCGACGGTTTCGAGCCGGGCGGCCGGCGGCCCGGAATCTGGCAGCAGGCCAAGGCCCGGCTCGATGGATCCTGGGGAGCGATTACCGGGGCGTTTTCCTGCGGCCTGATGCTGGCGCTGCTGGCGCTTCTGGTTCCGGCATCGGTCAGTGTCTTTGTAGACCATGTTCTGGTAAACCGGGAACCCTGGGGCGTCGCGGCAGCGGGCTTGCTTGCCGGCGGCGGCATCCTGGTCTATCTACTGTCCTTGCTCAAACACCGATTCCTGAAACGGCTGTCGATCAAGATTTCCGTGGCCGGCTACAGCCGTGGTTTCTCGCGGCTGTTGCGCCTGCCGGTGGAGTTCTTCAATCACCGGATGGTCGGCGATCTGACCGACCGTGTTTCGGCCATCGACAGAATCGCGAAAAACCTCACCGAACAGTTTCTCGTTCTCATTATCGACATGGCCGCCGGCGCGGTGTTTCTGGCCGCCATGCTGCTCGTTGACGTCAGGCTCAGCCTGATCGTCCTGGCGCTTGCCGTTCTCAATGGAGTATTGGCTCATTTCGTCAAGGAAATGCGCGCTGGCCGCAGCGACGCGATGCGGAGAGAACAGGGATTGCTGCTTGGCGTCGGCATGCAGATGCTCAACCACGCGGACAATTTGCGCATGGTGGGGGCCGACGATCGATACTACGCGCGCTGGTCCGGTCAACAGGCGCTGGAACTCGACGCCCGCAAGCGGTATGCCGAACTGGGCTACGTCAATACCGCCCTGCCGGGACTGATGTCGATTCTGGCCAGCGCAATTATCCTCGCCTTTGGCGCGGTTCTGGTTCTGAACGGCGAGATCACGCCTGGCGCCCTGGCGGGATTCTATATCCTGGCGGCGATGTTTCTGGCGCCGGTCGGGCGATTCGTCGAATTCGCCGACAAGCGTCAGGCGATCGAGTCCGACCTGCACCGCCTGGAAGACATCACGAAAACCCCGGAAGACCCGGTTTTCACGCGCCGCAATCCCGAGGCGGATTCAATTCCGACTTTCAACGGGCGCCTGCAACTCGCCGGCCAGGTCGAATTGCGCTATGTCACCTTCGGCTACAACAGGAGCCGTCCGCCGCTGATCAAGGATTTCAACCTGGTGATCAGGCCCGGACAGCGGGTCGCCATCGTCGGCCCGAGCGGTTCAGGCAAATCCACGCTTTCGCGCCTGGTCGCCGGGCTCAATCAACCCTGGTCGGGTGAGGTTCTTTTCGACGGCCATCCACGGTACGAGATTCCGGAAGAAGTGCTGCAGCGTTCCGTTTCCATGGTCGATCAGGACGTGGTGCTGTTTTCCGCGACCTTGCGCGACAACATCACCTTGTGGAATCCCGCCATTCCCGACGAGACCATCATTGCCGCAACGCGCGACGCCTGCATCCATGACGAAATCCTGCGCCGGCCTCGCGGATATTCGACCCCCGTCGAGGAAGGAGGCGTGAATTTCAGCGGCGGTCAGCGGCAAAGACTCGAGATCGCCCGCGCGCTGGTCGGCAATCCGACCGTGCTCATTCTCGACGAGGCCACCAGCGCGCTCGACGCCGCTACCGAGGAACTTATCGATGACGCCTTGCGGCGGCGCGGCGTCACCTGCCTGATCGTTGCGCACCGTTTGAGCACGGTGCGCGACTGCGACGAGATTATCGTCCTCGACAAGGGCGTCGAAGTGCAGCGAGGAACGCACGAAGAATTGATTGAAGACAAGGAAGGCGTCTATTACAAGCTTGTGAAGGCGGGGTGAAACGATGCCTTCCTCGAAATACACAAGTATCGCCGAACTCGCCGCCCGCTCCGGCGCCTCCGTTCCCTGTGCCGGAAATCTGCCGGCAAGTCTCGACGACCCGGAATTCGTCTGGTTCATCGACCAGGGCGCCGTCGACCTGTTTCTGATCGAGTTCGAGGACGGCGTGGAACAGGCCGCGCCGCAACATCTCCTGCGCGCCGAAGCGGGCCGGTTTCTGCCCGGCGTCGCGCCCGACGAGGAAGACACGAAACTCAGCCTGATCGCCAAGGGCCTGCCCGGCACCATGCTGAAACGCTTGCCGGCGTCGGCGCTGGCCGAGGCCGATCCGAAGGAGTTGGCGGCGCAGGCGGATATCTGGCTGACCGAACTTGCCGGCACATTATCGCGTTACGTGACATATCATCCGCGGCCGGACGCGTTGATGGAGCCCGGCAAGAAGCGAATTGTCGACCCGGGCGCACTTTCCGTCCGGCGCGGCGTGGTCTGGGTCTCCCAGCCGCCCCGTGGAACCGGCCTGTACATGGATCTCATCGACTGGGCGGAAATCACCGAAAAGGATTCGGTCCCGGAAGGCGCGATACCGCTTGTCCCGGCAAACTGGCTCACCCTTTTCGACCGGACGGATCTCTCGGCCAGATCGTCCGTCACCCTTGCCCGGGAGGGCGAACTGCTGCCGGGGCTGGCATGTTTCCACGCGGTTGCATTCGCGCTGGAGCGCCTCAATCGCCGGCTGGCCGTGGTCGATCATGCGAATCTCGAACGCGCGCGGGCGAGCAGCCGCCGCCGGGACGAGGAAGCCGCGCGGCGCCGGCTTTTCAACATCTATGACCAGAGGGTTGAAAGCGGCGCCGATGCCGAAGACGCGGCCCTTGCGGACGCCATGCGGATCATCGGCCACCGGGAGGGCATCGAGTTCAGGATCCCCCGGCGCGGTGGCGCTCAGGAAACTCCGCTACGCCTGATCGACATACTCGATGCTTCGGGGGTGCGCACCCGCCGGATAAGTTTGAAGCCGGAAAACAAATGGTGGCTGGGCGACAGTAATGCGATGCTCGCGTTCCGGTCCGAGGACGGCCGGCCCATTGCCTTGCTGCCTGGAGCTCTGGGCCGCTACCGGGAATTTGACCCGACCAGCGGACGCAGCGCCCGGCTTACGTCCGAACGAGCCGCGGCGCTTGAACCAGAGGCCTGGATGTTCTATCGCCCCCTGCCGCCGCGAAGCGTCGAAGCAAGAGATCTGCTTCGCATCGGCCTGCATGGATCGGCCACTGACGTATTGCGGCTGATATTGACCGGTCTACCCGCCGGGCTGATCAAGTTGCTGCCGGCGCTGGCACTGGGTTTCACGGCCAGCCACGTCATGCAGGGCGGCAATCTCGGCGCGGTTTATGCGGTGGCGGCGGCGCTGGCCGGCTTCGGAGTGCTGGGCGCGTTGCTGCACATGCTGCAAGGCACGGCCATGATGCGGCTGGAAGGACGTTCGGCCTCGCGGATCGAAGCCGCTTTCTGGGACCGGCTGCTGCGGCTGCCCGCAGGCGTCCTGCATCGCTATCCCGCGGGCGATCCCGCCATGCGCGGCATGACTTTCCAGAATCTGCGCGACGGCGTGCAAGGCATCGTTGCAGACAGCATATTGTCGATCGTCTTCCTGCTGCCGGTTTTCGGCTTGATCTTTTTCTACGACGACAGGCTCGGCCTCATCGCACTCGCCTTCAGTCTTGCCTCGCTGCTCGTCACTTTCCTGATCGGAATGCGCCAGATCCTGCCCTACGGCCGCATGATCGGCGCCGTGCGCACCGTCGTCGGCAGACTGTTCCAGATCATCAGCGGAATTGCCAAGTTGCGCGTGGAAAACGCGGAAGGATCGGCATTCGCGATCTGGGCGCGCGACTATCGCAAACAGAAACGCGCGGAACTCGAACTCGGCGTGAACGAGGGACATCTGCAGGCCTTCGGCGCCGCGCTACCCTTCCTGACCGGCGCGGTTCTGCTGCTCGCGGTCGCGACCGGCGGAGGCCGTACGGTTCCGGTCGGCGATTTTCTCGTCGTCTACACCGTTTACATAGCGTTCCAGGCCGCCGTTGCCCGGCTCGGCGAATCCTTCGGGGCGATAGCCGCGATGATGCCGGGCCTCGACCAGATCAGGCCCCTGCTCGCCGTGGTTCCCGAATCCGCGGACGAAGGCGAGCCGGTGGAACATCTCGGCGGCGAGATTCTGTTCGACCATATCACTTTCCGCTACGACGCCGACGGCCCGCTCATTCTCGACGATGTCACGATCCGCGCCCGCCCGGGAGAATTCATCGCTATCGCGGGCGAATCCGGCGCCGGCAAGAGCACCCTGTTTCAGCTCGCGCTTGGGCTCGAACAACCAACTTCGGGGGCGGTGTACTACGACGGCCGCGACCTGCGGCGCCTGAACCTGAAACAGTTACGCCGCAAGATCGGGGCGGTCCCCCAGGCTGTGCAACTTCACCCCCAGGATCTCTGGGACAACATCGTCGCCCATCACGAAGGCGCGACCACCGATGAAGTATGGCGAACCGCCCGGTCCGCCGGCATTGAGAGCGAAATCAAGGCCATGCCCATGGGCATGATGACGCCGGTCGGCACTAGCGGATCGGTTCTGTCGGGTGGTGAGAGTCAGCGCGTGACCATTGCCCGCTCGTTGATCCGCAGTCCGCGCATCATGCTGCTCGACGAGGCCACCAACTGGCTCGATAACGAAAATCAGGCCGAGGTAATGAACAACCTGGCCGACCTGCCCTCGACCCGAATCGTCATCGCCCATCGCCTTTCCACCCTCGAACAGGTCGACCGCATCTATGTAATGCAGGCCGGAAAAGTCGTGGAAATCGGCTCTTTCGAGGAACTGATGGAAACCGGCGGCGTATTCCGCGATCTCGTCAAACGCCAGATCGTCTGAAACGGTTCAGGTCACCACCCAGGTATTGCCGCTGAGCAGCAAGGCGCCGAGATTGCCCTCGCGGGACTTGCCCTTGCGGAGGGTGAATTGTTCGTCGAAGCTCGGCTGTTGCCGCCGATAGAGAACGCCGATGGCGATCGGAAAATCGGGGCCGTGCATGGCCGCTAGCAATTGCGCGAGCGCCGGGTTGGTTTCGTCGTGTACGAGCACGTCATCCGAATCAGCCGGCACGACTTCGAGCGTCAGGCTGTCGCGGTCGAGGCGGATCGCCTTTTCATTGTTCTTGCCGAACAGCACCGGTTTGCCGTGTTCGACCTCGACGCGGAAGTCCGGCGCGGTCTGGCGGTCCTTGACCGGCTCGAAAATGCCGTCGTTGTAGATCGGGCAGTTCTGCAGGATTTCGATGAAGGCCGTGCCCTTGTGCGCATGTCCGGCGCCGATGACCTCGGTCAGATGTTTGGCGTGGGTATCGATGGAGCGCGCGATGAACGAGCCGCCCGCGCCGAAGGCGACGGCGCAAGGCGAAAGGGGCGGATCGATGGAGCCGGCGGGCGATGACGGCGAGCGGGTTCCGATCCTCGAGGTGGGAGAATATTGGCCCTTGGTCAAGCCGTAAATTTCGTTGTTGAACACCAGGATCTGCAGATCCAGGTTGCGGCGCAGCGTATGGATCATGTGATTGCCGCCGATGCTGAATCCGTCGCCGTCGCCGGTGATAACCCAGACGTCGAGCTCGGGATTCGCCAGCTTGACGCCGGTGGCGACGGCGGGCGCACGGCCGTGGATGGTATGGAAACCGTAGGTGTTCATGTAATAGGGAAAACGCGAGGAACAGCCGATGCCCGAGATGAACACCTGGTTTTCCTTCGGCCGGCCGAGCGACGGCAACAGTTTCTGCACCGTTTTCAGGATGGCGTAGTCCCCGCAGCCGGGGCACCAGCGCACTTCCTGGTCGGAAGCGAAATCCTTCAGAGTCAGATTGGGCTGGTTCATTGCACAGCCTCCGGTTCGCGGCACTTGGCATGAATGGCCGCGAGGATTTCACCGATCTTGAACGGCTGGCCGGAAACCTTGCTCAGAATTTCGACGTCGAGCAGATATTCGGCTCGCAACAGGCGCGCGAATTGCCCGGTATTCATCTCGGGCACCAGGATCGAATCGAACCGGCCCAGCAACTCGCCGAGATTTCCGGGCAGAGGATTCAGATAACGGACGTGGATATGCGACACCGCGTGTCCTTCGAGCCGGGCTCTTTTCACTCCCTGGTGAATCGCGCCGTAGGTCGAGCCCCAGCCGACCACCGCCAGCTTGCCCGAATCTTCGCCCAGATCGACTTCCTGCAAGGGAATGTCCTTGACGATGCCGGCCACTTTTCCGACGCGCATTTCGGTCATCTTCTGATGGTTGGCGGGATCGTAGGAGATATCGCCGCTGTCGTAGTTGCTCTCGATGCCGCCGATGCGATGCTCCAGCCCGGGCGTGCCGGGTCGCGCCCAGACGCGCGCCAGGGTTTCCGGGTCGCGCCTGGCCGGACTGAAATCCGCGGAATCCTGCGCGTATTCGACCGGGAGAGGCTCCAGATCGTCTATGCGCGGAATTCTCCAGCGTTCGGCCGCATTGGCGAGATAGCCGTCCGACAGCAACATCACCGGCGTCATGTAACGAATGGCGATGCGAACGGCTTCCTGGGCGATATCGAAACATTCCGGCGGCGTGGCGGGCGCGATGACCGGCACGGGAGTATCGCCGTGGCGGCCGAACAGCGCCATGTTCAGGTCCGATTGTTCGGTCTTCGTCGGCAGTCCGGTCGAAGGCCCGCCGCGCTGGGTGTCGATGACGATCAGCGGCAATTCCGTCGAAATCGCCAGCGACATGCCTTCGGATTTCAGGGCGATGCCCGGACCCGCGCTCGAAGTCACGCCGAGCGAGCCGGCAAAGGACGCGCCGATGGCGGTGCACACGGCGGCGATCTCATCTTCCGCCTGGAAGGTGCTGACACGGAAATCCTTGCGTGCGGTCAATTCATGCAAAAGATTCGAAGCCGGCGTGATCGGATAGGACGCGAACAGCATGTCGATGCCGGCGAGTTCGATTCCCGCCAGCAGACCCCAGGCCAGCGCCTGGGTGCCGGTGATGTTGCGATACAGGCCCGGTTCCGAGCTTGCGCGCGGTACGCGATAAACATGAATTCCCGTCGGCAGTTCGGCGGTTTCGCCGAAAGCGTGCCCGGCATTGAGCGCGGCGATATTGGCCCCGGCGATTTCCGGCTTGTTGGCGAACTTGGTCTGCAGATTCCGGACGATCGCCGCGCGGTCGCGGTCGAACAGCCACATGACCAGGCCCAGGGTCCACATGTTCTTGCATCGCAAGCTGGCCTTGTGGCCGAGTCCGAACGATTCCACGGCGGCGAGAACCTGGGCCGAGATGTCGATATCGAGCACCCGGAATTCAGCCAGGGATCCATCGTCGAGCGGATTGACCGCATAGCCGGCCTTGGCCAGGTTCTTTGCGGAAAAGGCGCCGCGGTCGACGATGATCAGGCCGCCGTCGATCACATTCTCGAGATTGGTGATCAGCGCCGCCGGATTCATCGCCACGAGCACATCGATCGCATCGCCCGCGGTAACGATATCGTCCGAGCCGAAATAGATCTGGAAGGCCGAAACGCCGAAGGTCGCTCCCACCGGTGCGCGGATTTCGGCCGGGAAATCGGGGAAAGTGGAAAGATCGTTGCCGTAGAGCGCCGTCGCCAGCGTAAAATTGGAGCCGGTCAATTGCATGCCGTCGCCGGAATCGCCGGCGAAGCGCACGACGACATCCACTACCTCTCCCTGGTCGAGATGGTGTTCGTCGAGCTTTTCTTCGATCAATTCCATGAATACCGGTCCGGCGGAAGGGCAAGAGGCGGATTCTAACAGATTTGATTGCCATTCCCTGAATAAACTGGAACTATTGTCGGTTGCGCCAGAGCCGAGTTCCGCGCGAGGAATAGCCGAAATGATCAGAAAACGTATCGGGCAGTTCGTACTGGCCTGGGCCCTGCTGGCTGTCGCGGGCGTCTTGCATGCCCAGGACGACGCACTGCCGCTGCCCCTCGACGACGTGCGACTGTTCACCGAGGCGCTGGACCGCATCCGCATGTCCTACGTCGAAGAAATCGACGATCGCACGCTCCTCGAGAACGCCATTCGCGGCATGCTGGCGAACCTCGATCCGCATTCGGCCTTCGTCGACGGCAGGGACTTCGATAGCCTGCAGGAAACGACTACCGGGGAATTCGGCGGACTCGGCATCGAAGTGGGGCAGGAAAACGGCTACATCCTGGTGATCGCGCCGATCGACGACACGCCCGCCGACCGGGCCGGGCTGCGCTCCGGCGACCTGATCGTCGCCATCGACAACCAGCCGGTGCGCGACATGCTGCCCGAAGACGCCGCCGGTCTCATGCGCGGTGAACCGGGAACCGAAGTGACGCTGACGATTTCCAGGGACGGACTGGAACCATTCGATGTCGAAATCACGCGCGAAGTGATCGCCGTCAGCAGCGTACGCAGCCGCCTGCTCGAACCGGGCTACGCCTATGTGCGCATCCCGGTGTTCCAGCTCAACACCGGCAAGGACTTCCAGGCGGAAGTCGCCGGGCTGCTCGAAGAAGACACGGAACTGAAAGGCCTGGTGCTCGACTTGCGCAACAACCCCGGCGGCGTCCTGCAGGCTTCGGTCGACGTCGTGGACGCTTTCATTGATTCCGGCCGCGTGGTCTATACCCAGGGCCGGTTGCGCGAGGCGGCCACGGAATATTTCGCGAACGCGGAAACCGTGGCGCCGGACCTGCCCATGGTGGTCCTGATCAATGGCGGTTCGGCTTCGGCGGCTGAAATCGTCGCCGGCGCATTGCAGGATCACAGCCGCGCCGTCGTCATGGGCACGCGCAGTTTCGGCAAGGGCTCGGTGCAATCGGTGCTGCCACTCGACGGAGACCGGGCCATCAAGTTGACCACTTCGCTGTATTACACGCCCGACGGCCGTTCGATCCAGGCCCAGGGCATCGAGCCCGACATCGTCGTGGAAGAAGCCTTCATCACGCGCCGCTCGCGCAACGTCGCGCAATTCGCCGAAGCCGACCTGCCGGGGAGCCTGGAAAACGAAAACGGCGCCGATGAAAACATCGCCCCGCTGGTGTCCGCCGCCGAAGTCCTCACCGCCGACTACCCGCTCAACGAAGCGCTGAACCTGCTGAAGGGCCTGAATACCTTGCGAGCGCGCTGACGGGATTACAGCCGCACTTCAATGCCGCGGGAGGCCATGTGGCGCTTGGCCTGTTCGATGGTGAATTCCTGGAAATGGAAGATGCTCGCGGCGAGCACCGCGTCGACGCCGCCTTCGAGTACGCCTTCGGCGAGGTGTTCGAGTGTGCCGACGCCGCCGGAGGCGATAACGGGAACGCGCACGGTTCTGCTCACGGCGCGGTTGAGCAAGTTGTCGAAACCCTCTTTCGTGCCATCGCGGTCCATGCTGGTAAGCAGGATTTCGCCGGCGCCGTAGTCGACCATGCGGCTGCACCATTCCACCGCGTCGATGCCGGTGGGATTGCGTCCGCCATGAGTGAAGATTTCCCATTTCGGCTGCTCGCCGCTCGCCGTCTGCTTGGCGTCGACCGCGACGACGATGCATTGCGAGCCGAAGCGTTCGGAGGCGGCGCGGACGAAAGGCGGGTCGAAGACCGCGGCGGTATTGATCGCCACCTTGTCGGCGCCGGCGTTTAGCATCATGCGGATATCGTCGAGCGTGCGGATGCCGCCGCCGACGGTGAGCGGGATGAAGACCTGGGCGGCGATGTCGCGCACGGTTTCTACCGTAGTCGCGCGCCCTTCGTGACTCGCGGTAATGTCGAGGAAAGTGACCTCGTCCGCGCCTTCGTCGCAATAGCGTTTCGAGACTTCAACCGGGTCGCCTGCGTCCCGGATGTCGACGAAACGCACGCCCTTGACCACGCGGCCGTTGTCACAGTCGAGACAGGGGATGATGCGCCTGGCGAGCCCCATTGCTAAGCGTCCGCTTCCGCCTGGGCCCGGCCGAGGTCCAGTGTGCCTTCGTACAGGGCGCGGCCCGCGATCACGCCGATGATGCCGGCGCCGCCGCAGCCGGCCGCTGCCTGCTTCAGCCTGGTGATGTCATCCAGATCGGTCACGCCGCCGGAAGCGATCAGCGGAATCGCGGATTGCGCCGCCAGGCCGGCCGTGGCTTCGACATTGACTCCCTGCATCATGCCGTCGCGGGAAATATCGGTATAGACGATTGCGCTGGCGCCGCAATCCGCGAATCGCCCGGTGAGAGACACAGCGCTGATTTCACTCACTTCCAGCCAGCCTTGCGTGGCGACCATGCCGTTCTTCGCGTCGATTCCGACGATGACCTGACCCGGAAACCGTTCGCAGGCGGCTGCTACAAACTCGGGTTCGCGCACCGCCTGCGTGCCGATAATGACGTAACGCACGCCGGCCTCGATATACGATTCGGCGGTGTCGAGATCGCGGATGCCGCCGCCGATCTGTACCGGCAAGTCCGGATTGTCCCTGACGATGGCCTTCACGATTCTCGCATTCCTGGGAGAGCCCGCGACCGCGCCGTCGAGATCGACCATGTGCAAACGCCGGGCGCCACGCTCGCGCCATTTCCGAGCCATTTCGACCGGGTCTTCCGAGAATACAGTGGTCTCGTCGAATCGGCCCTGGCGCAGGCGTACGCATTTGCCGTCCTTGAGGTCTATGGCGGGTATTACCAGCATACTCATCCGCCTCCAGCCTGACCGTCCCAACGCAAGAAATTGCCGAGCAGCCGCAGGCCCGCAGCCTGGCTTTTTTCCGGATGGAACTGGGTGGCGAAGATATTGCGGTCGGCGAATGCCGAGACCATATCCTTGCCGTAAGTAGTCTTGCCGGCAACCAGTTCGTCGCTGCCGGTTTCCACGTAATAACTGTGCACGAAGTAAAAGCGGCTGCCGTCGGGAACGCCTTCCCACAAGGGATGCGCGCGGGTCTGCCGCACTTCGTTCCAGCCCATGTGGGGCACTTTCAGCCATGCGCCCGACTCGTCGCGCAACTCGTCGCCGAAATAACGCACGTCGCCCGGCGCCAGCCCCAGGCATTCGACGCCGCCGTTTTCCTCGGAATGTTCCATCAGCGCCTGCATACCGACGCAGATCGCAAGCACAGGCCGCGTTTTCATCGCCTCCGCCACCATCCTGCCGACGTTGAGCCGGTTGATTTCGGCCATGCAATCGCGAATCGCGCCAACTCCCGGGAAGATGACCCTGCCGGCATTCGCGATCGTTTCGGCGTCGGCGGTAATCGAAACGCTGACGTCGAGTTCGAGTTCGCGGCCGACATGCTCCACCGCCTTGGCGACGGAATGCAGATTACCCATACCGTAGTCGATGACCGCGACCGTATTCATCAGTCCAACTTCTCTGTTGCAGGCGGGCTCCGCCGGATCGAACCCGGGCCGGGCGGGGCTACAAGCTGCCCTTCGTCGACGGAATCACTCCGGCCGAGCGCGGATCGAGTTCCACCGCCATGCGCAAGGCGCGGCCGAAGGCTTTGAATATCGTCTCGATCTGGTGATGCGCGTTGCGGCCGCGGATGTTGTCGACGTGCAAGGTGACAAAGGCGTGGTTGACGAAGCCCTGGAAAAACTCGCGAAACAGGTCGATGTCGAATCCGCCGACGATGGCGCGCGCGAAATCGGCATGATATTCGAGCCCCGGACGCCCGGAAAAATCGATCACAACCCGGGAAAGCGCCTCGTCGAGCGGCACATAGGCATGGCCGTATCGGCGGATTCCGGTCTTGTCGAGCGCCTGGTTCAGTGCCTGCCCCAGTGTTATGCCGAGATCCTCGACGGTATGGTGGGCGTCGATTTCAAGATCGCCTTCGGCCTTTACGGTCAGATCGATCATGCCGTGCCGGGCGATCTGATCGAGCATGTGTTCGAGAAACGGCAAGCCGGTTTCCGCCTCGAAACGGCCGCTGCCGTCGAGGTCGAGCGTAATGGAAATACGGGTTTCCTTCGTATTGCGCTGAACGCTGGCGCTACGCGCTTGCTTGTTCATGATTGCGTCACCGGTTCTGCCGGAGCGGTCACTGTGGCGGCTGCGCATTATAACTCCCCGGCCGGATAAACACAGCGCCACTACGAGCCTCGTGCGGCTGCCGGGCCATTCCGCTACACTACTTTTCCTTTCATGGTTATCGGCGGCAACCGGCAGCGGCGCATGTTGAATCGCACGCGGAAAATCCTGCTCGGCATCGGACTCGCCGTCGTGGCGGTCATAACCGCCGCCATGCTCTGGATTTCCAGTCCCGGGCAATATCGAACCGCCTTGCAGGAACGTGTCGCCGCGGCGACGGGCTATGAACTGGTCGTTGCCGGGGAAGTCGATATCGACCTGCTGCCCTCTGCCCGGCTCACGCTGGAAGACGCGCGCCTGCGCAATCCGGGCCTGCCGCAGGAACTGGCTTCGGCTTCGGTCGTCCAACTCGACGTGGATCGCGGAGACCTGTTGCGCGGCGAGTTGACGATTCGGGAACTGCGTATCGACGGTTTTCACCTCAATGTTTTCGTCGATGCGTCGGGCAACAGCATCTGGGACATCGCGCGGGCAGCGGGAACTTCCGATCCGGAAGAAGCATCGGGAGTTGCAGCCGGATTTCCAGAGCGAATTGCCGCCGAAAACGGCCGCCTGGACGTACAGAATCTGGCCAGTGGCCGTCGATTCCTGTTGAAGAATCTGCA
>CAZUSL010000091.1:0-35338 GCA_964622925.1 uncultured Pseudohongiella sp.
GCGACCGCGTAGACTGCGCCGCGAAAGGCCTCGGTGCCGGTGGCGCACATGTTCTCGACCTTGGTCACCGGGATGTAGTTCAGGCGCAAGGCGATGGCCATGGGCAAGGCGCTCGCGCCGACGTGGAAGGCGTCGATGCCGGCGCCGAACCACGCGGCCTCGATTTCGCCGCGTTCGATGCCCGCATCGCCGAGGCATTCCTCGAACGCCTCGACCATCAGATCGGACGGGCTGGCGTCCCAGCGTTCGCCGAACTTGCTGCAGCCCATGCCCAGGATTACGACTTTGTCTTTGATGCCTTGCGCCATTGCTGTTTCCTCTCAGTAGTGGCTTCGATCCGTCGCCGCCGGGCCGGGGATTCTATGTGGTTTCAAGTATTCTCGCTTTCCAGAAGTATTTTCTGAAACCTCGTTGCCGGTCAAACTGGCGGACTCTGAAATGTACCGAAATTCTTGACCCGGAATCGATTGCGCCTTCGCGGACTTCGGTGAAGTCCATCATCAGTTTGCCGCCGCCGTCGAATTGCACCATGCCGAAATATGCGGGCGGGCTCCAGTCGAAGGTGAGGCGGTCGGCGGTCCAGGTCAGGACCGTGCCTTGCTTGTCGGCGAAGGAATAGCTGTCCTGGCTGTCGAGCGCGTTGCAGTCCGGATTGACGCAGTATTTTTCCCGGGGAATCTGCACCGTGCCGCACAGCCGGCATTTGCCGCCGGCAAACGAGGTCACCAGGTCACGGCGGCGATTATAACCGGACAGGTACGTCTGCTTGTCGGTCTCGCCGCGTTTGCCGATGTCCCGCTCGACCAGGTCGTTGAACGCGAGGAACTTGGCGTAGCTCGTTTCCTCGCGGCCCGCGGCGAGCGCTCCGGAAACGCCAACGGCGGGCTTGAAGCTGCCGATGGCTTCAGTGGTGCGAAACAGCAAGGCGTCGCAGCCCTGTCCGAATGCGGTGAGCAATATGAGATCGCCTGGACTGGCCGATTCGAGCGTTTTCGCGAGCAGCAGCAGCGGTTGCGCCGCTCCCGCGACGCCTGTGGTCGCGGCCTGGTTGTCGACGATGGCGCCGGGATCGATGCCCAGCCGCTTCGCCACCGCCGGCGGCGTGCGCGCCTGGTCGGTCGGCAAGATGAAATGCACGATGTCCCCTGCGCCGGCGCCGCATTTTTCGAGCAGGCGGTTGACCGCCTCGGGCACGATCTTCAGATAGCCTTCGTCGCGGATCCAGCGTTCTTCCCAGTCGTAGTCGAATTCGCCGCCGCGATAATGATCGACGAAATCCGTCGCGAGACTTTCGCCTCCGACGAATTCGGCCAGCACCGGCCCGCCGCCCGTGGCAACGGCAGCCGCCGCATCGCCCCAGAGCATCTCGGCCCGGGAGCCGGCCTTGGCGCGGCGATGCTCCGAGGCCACGACCATGCCGGCGCGTTCGCCTTGCAGCAAGGCGAGCAATGCGGAAGTCGCGGCGCGCTGGGAAGCGCTCACATCCATGGCCAGTATTTGCCGCGGGAGGTCGAGGGCTTCGGCAAGTACGACGGAATTCTGCCGGTCGAGGAACGGGAATGTTGTCGAAGCGAAATAGAGGCTTTCGGGCGCGAAGCCGTCAAATCCGGAGAGGCAATCGGCCGCGGCTTCGACGCCCATGGTAATGGTGTCTTCGTCCCAGTTGCACATGCTGCGCTGACCGCGCCCGAGGGACTTGAGACTGGCGTCGAACCAGGCGTGCGCCTCGGCGATGACGGCCCGTTGCAGCCGCGCCTGCGGGATGTAGGCGCCGAATCCGGTGATTCCTCTGCTCAATTTGTTTCCCTCGGCCGCAGGTTCGCGCTTGAGCGCACAAGACCGCGGATTCTATTGGAATTGCGAGGCGATTTCAGCCGGCTATTTTCGGTATTTGTCGTGGAGGCCGATGCCGGCGAGGATTTGGGGGCGGGCTTTTTCTAGGCGGGAGAGGCGGGTTTTTTCCTGCTTGGCGCTGCCGATGTGTTCGGCGTATTCCTTTTGTTTGCCGGGGGTGAGCGAGTCGAATGCTTTGCGTAGGGCCGCATCTTTCTGCATGGCATTTTCCAGTTCGGCAGATACCTTCAGTTCACGGGATACCGGTTTGACCTTTTTGCCGGCCTTGTGATTCTCGATGGCTTCGAGCGCGTAGGCGCCTAGCAGGTCGCGGGGGACTGCTTCGCCGGGGGCGAACTTCCATTGCCGCATGGCCTGGGTCTTGCCTTCCTGGGCGTTGCTCAACTTGCCGGCTTCGTCCTTCAGGAAAACGCCCTGGTGAAACCAGACCGCGCAATGCTGCTTGAAGCCGGCGTAGCCGATCAGATTCTTGCCGTTGTGTAGATAGGCGGGAATTCCCCACTTGATGTCTTCATCGAGCCCAACGGCGAGCAGAACTTCGCGGAACGCGAGGAACTGCTCGCGCCATTGGGGGTGTTTGTCCAGGTATGCGTCGACCCGGCAGTCACTCTTTCCGGCGGTCATTCAGATTCTGCGCTCGATGATGGCTTCGTCGACGAGGCGGCGGAAGTTTTCGCGGAAGCCGCCGCCGCGGGACGGCGAGACCTGGCCCATGATTACCATGACCATGTTCTCGTTAGGGTCGATGAAATAGCGCGTGGCCGCGGAGCCGTCCCACCAGATCACGCCGTTGCTGACCGGGAAGTTGTAAGCGCTTGCGTCCACTACAACGTTGAAACCGCCCAGAGTCCAGCCCGAGCCGAGCCAGTATCCGCCCGTGCCGATGGGCATGGCGGCATCGGGGACCGCGTTCTCGTACATGAGTTCGGCGGTTTCGGTTTGCAGCACGCGCTCGCCGTCGAATTCGCCCTTGTTCAGCACCATCTGGCTGAAGCGCATGAAGTCGGGCACAGTGGACAGCAGGCCGACGCCGCCTTCGATCAGCGGCGGCCGTGATGTCCACGGCACCTGCTCGATCCGGTAGGGATTCAGCCGGCCGTCCGCTGGACGGTAAACCACCGCGAGCCGATCGGCGTCCGCTCCTTCGGCCCAGAACATGGTGCTGTCCATGCCGAGAGGCTCGAACAGGTTTTCCTGCAGGTATTCGTCGAACGGCTGGCCAGACCAGACTTCGACGAGCTTGCCGAGGATGGTGGCGTGGATGCCATAGCGGAATGCCGTGCCGGGGTCGTGAAACAGCGGTATGCGGGCGGCGTTGCTCGTCATTTCGTCGAGACTGATCGATTTGTCGCGCACGTTGTTTTCGCGATAGAGCGCCGAACTGCGAGGGCCGAGCCCGGAGGTATGCGTGAGCAGGTGCGCTACGGTGATATCGCCGACCCGTTCGCGGGTTTGAGTAATGTCGGTGCTGCCGGGGTCGAGCAATACGCGCTGATCGGCGAATTCCGGCAGGTACATCGAAATCGGATCGTCGAAATCGAATCTGCCTTGTTCGTATAGCTGCAACACCGCGACGCTCGTGACCTGCCGCGTCATCGAATAGATCCGGAACAGGGTGTCCGGCCGCATTTCCCTGTCGTTCTCCAGATCGTAGCTGCCGAGCGATTCGAAATAGATCAGTTTGCCGTCACGGGCGACGGCCGCCACCACGCCCGGAATGTCGCCGTCGTCGATGTGCTGCTGCAGCCGTGCGGTTACCTGCTCCAGTTTCGCCGCATCCATGCCGACCGAAGCCGGGTCCGCCGCCTGCAATGCCTGCCCGGCGGCATGGCCCGATAGCAACAAGGGGTAAAAACAAAGAGCGACGCGAACAAGCGCTTTCATGTACGGCCTCCCGAATGATTCTGTCCGCCGGCGGGATATGCCGGCGGCAACTCAAGTTATACCGATTGCCGGGCTTTGTCTAACCCTTGCCACAGCCGCGAATTACGCATTGGTGAACGCCTGGATCCCGGTCTGGGCGCGGCCGAGGATCAGGGCGTGGATGTCCTGGGTGCCTTCGTAGGTGTTGACGACTTCCAGGTTCTGCGCATGGCGCATGACCGGATACTCGTCGGAAATGCCGTTGGCTCCGAGCATGTCGCGGGCCTCTCTTGCGGTGTCGAGCGCCTTGAGACAGGAGTTGCGCTTGAGCATCGAAATCAATTGCACTGCCAGCTTGCCTTCGTCGCGCAGGCGGCATGCGCGCAGGCAGCCCTGAAAGCCGATGCTGATGTCGGTCTGCATTTGCGCGAGTTTCTTCTGGATCAACTGGTTCGCCGCCAGCGGCCGGCCGAATTGCTTGCGGTCGAGAGTGTATTGCAGGGCGGTATGCCAGCAGGTGCGGGCCGCGCCGAGAGCGCCCCAGGCGATCCCGAGCCGGGCGGAATTGAGGCAACTGAAAGGCCCGCTGAGTCCGCGCGCGTCCGGCAGCAGGTTCTCTTCGGGAACGAACACTTCGTCCATCACGATCTCGCCGGTGATCGATGCGCGCAGGGCGAGCTTGCCTTCGATCTTGGGCGCGCTCAGGCCGGGCATGCCCTTATCGAGAATGAAGCCGCGGATGGCGCCATCGTCGTCCTTGGCCCAGACGATGAACACGTCGGCGATGGGAGAATTGCTGATCCAGTTTTTCGTCCCGGTCAACCGGTATCCGCCATCGGCGCTGCGCGCCCGGGTGATCATGCCGCCGGGGTCGGAGCCGTAATCGGGTTCGGTCAGGCCGAAGCAGCCGATGAGTTCGCCCGTGGCCAGGCCGGGCAGGTACTTTTCCTTTTGCGCTTCGCTGCCGAAAGTGTTGATGGGATGCATGACCAGGCTCGATTGCACCGACATCATCGAGCGGTAGCCGGAATCGACGGCTTCGATCTCCTGGGCCACGAGTCCGTAGCAGACATAGTTCATGCCGGCGCAGCCATGGCCTTCGATCATGCAGCCGAGCAGGCCCAGTTCGCCCATTTCGCGAAAAATTCCGGGGTCGGTTTCCTCCTTGCGATACGCTTCGCGCACCCTCGGCAGCAATTTCCCCTGGGCGTATTGCCGCGCGGTCTCGCGCACCATGCGTTCCTCTTCGGTCAATTGTTCGTCGAGGAGAAAGGGGTCGTCCCACTGGAAGGGAAAGGCGTCGGGATTCTTGGACATGCCGGCCTCCGGGCAATAGTCGGGATGCGGCGCGAAAGTCTACCAGATTAAGCGGCGCGGGCAGAGCGCTGCTAGAATTGCGGCATGGACTCCTCACCCATCCTAGACCCCCTGAACGAACAGCAACGCGAAGCCGTAACGAGCCAGGCCCAGAACCTGCTGGTACTCGCCGGCGCGGGCAGCGGCAAGACCCGGGTGCTCGTGCATCGCATCGGCTGGCTGCTGGCTACGGGGCAGTCCTCGCCGTTTGAATTGCTGGCGGTGACCTTTACGAACAAGGCGGCGCGGGAGATGCGGGAGCGCGTTGAAGCCCTCCTGGCAGCGGGCCTCGGCAAAAACGGAAATGAGGTCGCGGCCGGACTATTGCGGGGGATGTGGATCGGAACATTTCACGCGCTTGCGCGCCGGCTCTTGATGACGCATCGGCAAGAAGCCGGATTTCCCGACGGGTTCACCGTCATCGACAGCGACGACCAGTTGCGGATGATCAAGCGGCTCGCGCGGGACATGCATATCGACGAGTCGCGCTGGCCGGCGCGGCGATGCCAGTGGGCCATCAACTCCTGGAAAGAGGAAGGACTGCGGCCCGACAACATCGAGCCGGGGCAGGACGCCCGTTCGCGAAATGTGCTGGAGTTATACGGCGCTTACCATGACGCCTGCGAGCGGGGCGGCATGGTGGATTTCGCCGAGTTGCTGCTGCGCGCCCATGAACTCTGGCTCAACAATCCGCAATTGCTGGAACACTATCGCAATCGCTTCCGCAACATACTCGTCGACGAATTCCAGGACTGCAATTCGATTCAATATGCCTGGGTCCGCGTGCTGGCGGGAGAGCAGGGCCGGGTTACCGTCGTCGGCGACGACGATCAGTCGATCTACGGCTGGCGCGGCGCCAAGGTCGAATACATCCAGCAGTTCCAGGGTGACTTTCCCGATTCGCAACTGCTGCGGCTGGAGCGAAACTACCGCTCAACTTCCAACATACTGAACGCCGCCAATCAGCTCATCGCCCACAATCGCGGAAGACTCGGCAAGACCTTGTGGACCGACGCCGGCGATGGCGAACTCGTCAGTCTTTACGACGCTTTCAACGAACAGGACGAGGCGCGGTTCATCGCCGAGCGCGTCGAATCCTGGTTCCGCCAGGGCGAGCGCTATTCCGACGCGGCGGTGCTATATCGCTCCAACGCCCAGTCGCGGGAACTCGAAGACGCGCTGCTGCGAGTCAACATTCCATACCGCATCTATGGCGGCCTGCGATTCTACGAGCGAATGGAAATCAAGAACGCGCTCGCGTACTTGCGCCTGTTGGTCAATCGCCATGACGACGCGGCGCTCGAGCGGGTAATAAATGTGCCTACGCGGGGTATCGGCGACCGGACCCTGGACGCCATCCGGCAAGCGGCTCGCCGGGACCAGAGTTCGCTCTGGGCCGCTGCCGTGCGATGCGTGAACGGCGACGTTCTCGGCGCGCGGGCTTCGGCGGCCGTATTGCGGTTCCTGCAATTGCTCGACGCCCTGCAAGGCGAATCCGGAAAACAGGAGTTGGCCGAGCAGGTTCAGTTCGTGGTCGAAAACAGCGGCCTGCGCGAACATCACGAGAAGGAAGGTGGCGAAATCGCCCAGAACCGCCTCGAAAACCTGGAAGAACTGGTCAATGCCGCGGCCGGTTTTGCAAGCCTGATGGAAATGGAAGAAGCCGAAGAGGGCAACCTGTTGTCGGCTTTTCTCGATCAGGCCGCGCTCGATGCCGGCGACGCCCAGGCGGGAGAAGACAGCGACGCCGTGCAACTGATGACCTTGCACTCCGCCAAGGGCCTGGAGTTTCCGCTGGTTTTCCTTGCCGGTATGGAAGAAGGCCTGTTTCCGCATCGCATGTCTCTGGAAGATCCAAACGGCCTGGAAGAAGAGCGGCGGCTTTGCTACGTCGGCATCACCCGGGCAAAGAAGAAATTGTACGTGACCTACGCGGAATCGCGCCGTCTCTACGGCAACGTAAGCTTGAGCATGGCCTCGCGCTTCATCAGCGAAATCCCGCGGGAACTCGTTGAAAACCTGCGCCTGCGCGCCCAGGTCCGGCAGCCGCGCTGGGCGTCCAACGTGCCTCGCAGGCCCCAGCCGGCGCCAAGACCGGAGCCCGGGGGCCTGCCCCTCGGTCAGCGCGTTTCACATAACAAATTCGGCGAAGGCGTCGTGTTGCAAAGCGAAGGGAATGGCGAAAACGCTCGCGTACAGGTAAATTTCGACACTGCCGGAAGTAAATGGCTGGCCTTGTCCCATGCCAAACTGACACTCATCGGGTCCTGAGCCCGCGGAGCGCATCATGAAAATCTCTTCCTTCCTGAGCCTGGCCACCCCCGTGCTGCTGCTCGCCGCCTGCGGCGAACAGTCCGCTCCGACGGGTTCCGCGGCCGTGGCCGCGCCGGTTGCGGAACAAACCGTTCATGAATGGAAGATGATCACATCCTGGCCGAAGAACCTGCCCGCCGTCGGCACATCGCCGGAAGAATTCTCCGAGCGCGTCGCGCGCATGACCAACGGCCGCCTGCAAATCCGCGTCTACGGCGCCAACGAACTCGTCGGCGGACTCGAGGTTTTCGATGCGGTTTCCCAGGGCGTCGCCGAGATGGGACATAGCGGCGCCTACTATTGGCAGGGCAAGATCGCCGCCACGCCGTTCTTCTCCAGCATCCCCTTCGGCCTGACCGGCTCGGAGCAGGACGCCTGGTTGTCCTATGGCGGCGGCAACGAATTGTGGCGCGAACTGTACGAGCCTTTCGGCCTGATTCCCGTACGCGGCGGCAATTCCGGCACCCAGATGTTCGGCTGGTTCAACCGCGAGATCAATTCGCTCGAAGACATGCAGGGCCTGAAGATGCGCATCCCCAGCCTCGGCGGCGAAGTCTTCCGCCGCGCCGGCGGCACGCCGGTGACGATGCAGGTCAGCGACGTCTTCAACGCCTTGCAGACCGGCGTCCTCGACGCCACCGAATTCATCAGCCCCTACAACGATCTCGCCGCCGGCTATCACACCGTGGCGGACTACTACTATTACCCCGGCTGGCACGAGCCCGGCTCCACCCTCGAAACCGTAATCAACAAGGCCGCCTTCGACGCCCTGTCGCCGGACCTGCAGGAGATCCTGCTCACCGCGACCGAGTCGATGAACCAGTTGCTGCACGACGAACTCACCGCCAAGAACAACGAGGCGCTGCGCATCCTCGTCGAAGAACACGGCGTGCAACTGCGCAAACTGCCCGACGACGTGCTGATCGAACTGCGGCGCATCTCCGAAGAAGTCGTACAGGAACTCGCCGCCACCGACCCCGCCACCGCGCGCATCTACGAGTCCTGGCGCGATTTCCGCGAAGGCGTAATGAACTACCGCAACATAGCCGAAGAAGCCTTCATCGAAGCCCGCCGCCTGCCGGCGAATTAGTTCCTGACGCCAAAGGCCTACCGCAGCAGTTCCGGCAGTGCGGTGGCGAGGCCGGGCTGTAGTGCGAGCAGCAGCAATATTCCCAGTTGCATGAGCACGAAAGGTATCGCGCCGCGGTAGATTGCGCCCGTTGGCAGATCGTCGGGGGCGACGCTGCGCAGGTAGAACAGCGAGAAGCCGAAAGGCGGGGTGAGGAAGGAGGTTTGCAGGTTGACGCAGATCATAACGCCAAGCCAGATCGGGTCGACTCCCATGCCGAGCAGCGCCGGCCCGACCATGGGCACGACAAGGAACGTGATCTCGATGAAGTCGAGAATGAAGCCGAGCAGGAAGATGACGAGCATGACGACCAGGGTGGCCGAGAACACGCCGCCGGGCAGTCCGGCGAAGATTTCCTCGATCAGTTGCTCGCCGCCGAAACCGCGGAATACGGAAGAAAAGATCGTTGCGCCAAGCAGGATCAGATAGGCCATCGAAGTAAGCCGCACCGTTTCCAGGGATACTTCGCGCAGAACGTTCAGATTCAATTTTCGCCGACTCGCCGCGAGCAGCGCCGCGCCGACCGCCCCCACTCCGGCGGCTTCGGTCGGCGTGGCGAGGCCGAACAGTATCGACCCGAGTACCGCGACCATCAATACGACGGGCGGCAGCAGGCCGCTGAACAACTTCCGCCCCGACACCTCTCGCGAACCTCTTTCGAAGGGCGGCGCGGCATCCGGATCGAAGCGGGCGACGAGGCCCACGTACATCGCATAGGCGAGTACGAGCAACAGTCCCGGCACGACCGCGCCTGCGAAGAGATCGCCGATGGTGACGAAGTCCGGCGCGAAGGCGCCGGCGTTGAGTTGAGATTGCTGGTAGGCGTTGCTGATGACTTCGCCGAGCAGGATCAGGCAGATCGAAGG
This sequence comes from uncultured Pseudohongiella sp., assembly GCA_964622925.1. Classification (GTDB taxonomy): domain Bacteria; phylum Pseudomonadota; class Gammaproteobacteria; order Pseudomonadales; family Pseudohongiellaceae; genus UBA9145. Next base: position 9,382 of record CAZUSL010000091.1, read on the forward strand.
CGGAATGATCTGGCCGAGAGTGCCGGTGGCGCAGACCGTGCCGCTTGCGAGCGAAGGGCGGTAACCGGCCTTGAGCATCGAAGGCAGCGAGAGAATTCCCATGGTCACGACCGTGGCGCCGACGATTCCGGTGCTGGCCGCGAGCAGCATGCCGACGAGCACGACGGAAATGCCGAGGCCGCCGGGCAGGCGGGCGAACGCCGATTCCATGCTTTCGAGCAATTCTTCGGCGATGCGTGATTTCTCCAGCATCGTGCCCATGAATACGAACATGGGCACGGCGTACAGGTTCTGGTTGACGAAAATGCCGTAGATGCGGTTCGGGATCAGGCCGAGAAAGGCGTCGTCGAATACGCCCGCGGCGAGGCCCAGGCCCGCGAACAACAGTGAGACCCCGGACAATGTCAGCGCCACCGGGTAGCCTGCCAATAGGAACAGGCAGATGACCACAAACAGGAGCAGGGGCAGCAGCTCGATCACGAGCGGAATTTCTCCAGCGAACGGAGGAATTCGGCGACGCCTTGCACCAGCAAGAGCCCCGCAAGCACCGGGATCAGCGTCTTCAGCAAGAAGACGAATGGAAGTCCGCTCGACTCGGGCGAGCCTTCGAGGCTGCTCCAGGACAGGGCGACATAGTCCCAACTCGTCCAGATGATGAACACGCCGGTAACGCCGAGAAAAAACACGGCGCCGAGCATGTCGACCAGCGCCTGCGCCTTGCCGGAAAGCCGGTTGTAGAAGAAATCCACCCGCACGTGGCCCCGGGCCTTCAAGGTGTACGTGGCGCCGAAGGCGAACAGCGCCGAATTGATGTACATGACCGATTCCTGCAGCCCGATGTGCCCGATGCTGAACAGGTAGCGCAGCAGCACGATCACGACGACGACGAGTACCTCGACCACCGCCAGCCAGCAGATGATCCGCCCCATTCGCTCGCTGAAGGCGTCGATCATGGAGATTACGGCGGCGTTTCGACCGGTCATGACATCGTCCATACACGCAGCAACTGCCAGCTCAGCAGCAGCACGGCGCCGGTCAGCCCGATCATCGCCAGGCCGAGCAGCCAGAGCAGGCCCCGCTGCATCTTGCGTACAAGCCGGCGATGCCAGGCCATCTTGCGCGTCGCCTCGGGCGGGACCGATTCGAACAATCTGCCGAAGCTGAGCAACGTGAGCGACCAGCACAAGGCCACTACGCCGGGCATAAGCCAGCGGTCGTCGGCCAGCCAGGGATTGTCGATTACGCTGGCGAACGCCAGGGTGCCGGACGCCACGGCGAGTAGGAACAGGATCCAGCGCAACTTCTGAATGATCCTTGCAATACGTTGCAGCCGCTCGATCATTTATCCACCCCGGCAATCGGCCAAGCTTAACCCAGGGGAAGGCGATGGGACACTCACTGTTACTCATGTATCATGTCGGCCAAGCCCGAATGCAATGAGAGCCGCTGGAAATGCTGACCGTCGTTTCTCCCGCCAAATCCCTCGACTTCAAAAGCCGGGTGCGGACCCGCAAGTTTTCCCAGCCCCGTTTTCTGGAAGATGCCGCTCGCCTCGTCGAGCACATGAAGACGCTCGACCCCGACGACCTTTCCGAGTTGATGGACATCAATCCCGAACTGGCGGAACTCAATTGGCAGCGCTACGCCTCCTGGGAGACGCCATTCAGCCTGCGCAACGCGCGCCAGGCGGTCTTCGCCTTTCGCGGCGACGTCTATCTCGGCCTGCAGGCCGAGCGATTCGGCACCGCCGAGTTGAACTTCGCGCAGAAGCACCTGCGCATCCTGTCCGGGCTTTACGGTTTGTTGCGCCCGCTCGACCTGATTCAGCCGTATCGCCTGGAAATGGGCCGGCAAGTTGCGGTCGACGGACATTCCGGCTTGTACGATTTCTGGGGCTCGCGGCTTGCCGAGTCACTGAACGAGGATCTGGCCGCCCAGCCGCAAAAGCGCAAGTTGCTGGTAAATCTGGCGTCCAGTGAATATTTCGAATCGGTCGACGAGAGAGCGCTGGAGGCGGACGTCATCACGCCCGTGTTCAAGGATCAGACGGCCCGCGGCGACTATCGCGTGCTCAGTTTCCTGGCGAAACGGGCCAGGGGAGAAATGGCCGCCTGGATCATCCGGAATCGCGTCAACGCGGCCCACGCGCTGAAGAAATTCGACGAAAACGGCTATCGATACAGCGCCGGGGAATCCACGGCCGACCGCCTGGTCTTCCTGCGCGACCGCGCGCCCTGACCGGCGCCGGACATGGACGCCCTGCCTTACAGCCAGGCCTGCGAAAACAACAAACGACCGATTCTTTCCGTTCTGCAGCGGCATCTCGATGGCGCCCGCTCCTTGCTTGAGATCGGCGCGGGAACCGGCCAGCACGCCGAATTCCTCGCCGGACATTTCCCCGGCTTGCGTTGGCAGGCTTCGGATACCGTGGCCAGCCTGCCGCTGTTGCGTCCGCGAATCGAGCGGGCCGGGCTGCCCGAGCCGGTCGCGCTCGATATCGACGCAGCGGACTGGGGCTGCGGCAGTTTCGATGCGATCTTCAGCGCCAACGTCTTGCACATCGTCGGTACGCCTTCGGTCGAGAATTTCTTCCGCGGACTCGGGCCGCACCTCAATCCGGACGGGCTGCTGCTGGTCTATGGCCCGTTCCGCTATCGCAATGCCTACACGTCCGAGAGCAACGCCCAGTTCGACCGCTGGCTGAAACAGCGCGACCCGGTCAGCGGCATACGCGATTTCGAATGGGTGGACGCCCTCGCGCGAGAAGCGGGGCTGTCACTGGCGGAAGACAACGCCATGCCCGCCAACAATCAGTTGCTAGCTTGGCGGATGAAAAGCGAGGGATCCAATAGAGCCGGTCAGCCAGCGGAACGATAAGGCAGCAAGGAGCGCGCCGCTTCCTGATAGGCCTCGATATGGGCCCGTTCCTGCTTGACGAAGCGGCCGATGGCGCGGTCGAAATCCGGATGCGCGAGCCAGTGCGCCGACCAAGTCGTGACGGGCTCGAATCCGCGCTGGATCTTGTGCTCGCCCTGGGCGCCCGAGTCGAAGCTTTGCAGTCCGTTGGCGATCGCGTAATCGAGTCCCTGGTAATAGCAAGTCTCGAAATGGAGGAATTCCCGTTCCTCGCGACAGCCCCAATAGCGCCCGAACAAGGTCTCCTCGTTGCGGAAGAACAGGGCCGCGGCGATATCGCGGCCCGAATATTCGGCATTGATCATCAATAACTGCTCGGGCATGGTCCCGGCAACCTCGTGAAAGAATTCCAGGCTGAGATAGCCTTGCATGCCGCGTTGCAGGTAAGTGGTCTGGTAGTACAGAAAGAAGTCCGCCCATTGCGCTTCGCTGATGTCGGAGCCTTCGGTCACGCTGAAGCGGATGTCCTGATCGCGCACGCGCCGCCGCTCCTTGCGCAGGTTCTTGCGCTTGCGCGAGGCGAGGGAATCGAGAAAGTCGTCAAAGCTGCGGTAACCCCGATTATGCCAGCGGAACTGGGTGCCATGGCGGATATGCATGTCTTGCCCGCGCAGCAGTCGACATTCTTCCTCGGTGGGAAACAGCACATGCCAGGATGAGACGCCGTCGCGCAGGGCGCGCCGGCGTACCTGTTCGCAAATCAACTGCATATTGCCGGCGGCATCGCCGAACAGCCGTTGCCCGACGGAAGGCGTGAAAGGCGACGCGGTGACGTATTTCGGGTAGTACGCCAGGCCGTGTTGCTGATAGGCGTTCGCCCAGGACCAGTCGAAGACGTATTCGCCCCAGCTATTGGTCTTTTGATACAGCGGCACGATCGCGCGGCAGTTTTCTTCCTTGCCGTCATACAGGGCCAGATGCCGCGGCAGCCAGCCGCTCGTCGCCCCGGTGCAGCCGGTTCGCTCCAGGGCGTGCAGAAATTCGTAGCGCATGAAGGGATTGCGGGTTCCCGTCAGCGCATTCCACGCATCCCGACCGATTTCGGCGATGGAATCGACGAAACGAACGGTTACCGGGTCCGCTTCCCGGTGATCCGTTACGAAGCCTTCTGACATAAACCGCTCCAGCCCAGGTCGGCGAAAAGGCCGGCGAAAAGTGCGATACCGCCGCGCTTGCAGTAGCATTGTACCGGTTCTCGCCCGGCGGCCCAGCACATGGAATCACCCAATCTGATCCGGCGCATCGCCGATTCCCGGCGCCAGTTGCGCAAATCCGAAGCCAAGGTGGCGAATTTCGTGCTCGAAAACGTCAACGACGTGCTCGCGATGCGCGTCGTCGATCTGGCGGAACACGCCGGCGTGAGCGACCCCACCGTCATTCGCTTCTGCCGCGCCGTGGGCTGCAACGGTTTCCAGGCATTCAAGCTGCAACTCGCCCAGCAGGCCGGTCTCGGCGGCGTTTACACGCAGTTTGCGGTGGACGACAAGGACACGGTCGAGGATCTGCGCAACAAGGTCTTCGACAGCACCGTGGGCTCGCTGCTCGGCGTGCGCGACGACCTCGACCCGGAAACGCTCGAACTCGCCATCGACACCATCAACCGCGCGCGCCGGGTCGAATTCTACGGTTTCGGCGCCTCGGGCTCGGTCGCCTCCGACGCCCAGCACAAGTTTTTCCGCCTGCAACTCGTCACCGCGGCTTATACCGACCCCCACATCCAGCACATGTCGGCAATCTCGCTCGACGAACGCGACGTGGTGATAGCAATCTCCCAGTCGGGCCAGACCCGGGCGCTGCTCGACAGCGTCAGGCTCGCCATGGAGGCCGGCGCCACGGTAATCGGCCTGGCGCCGAAGGACACCCCGCTCAGCGACCTCTGCAGCATCCCCATCCACGTCAACGTGCGCGAGGAAAACCAGGCTTTCGCCCCGGTTTCCTCGCGCATCGCCCACCTGGCGGTAATCGACGTCCTCGGCACCGGAGTCGCCGTGCATCGCAAGCCCCTGCTCAACGAACACATGAAACGCCTCGAACGCAGCCAACGCGCCTTGCGCACGGGCAAATAGGGTGGGAATTTCGCCGTTATCCTGGTGGCCGCCGCAGCCAGTTCTTCCAATTACTCCGCTTCGGCGGTAGTCAGATACGCTACCAGAATCAAACCCACCAAGGCGCCTAACAGGTATGCTCCGAGGCCAGACAGCAGCGCCAGGACTACCAGCCCGGGATTTCGCAACTTGTTCTTACTACCCAGCACTAGGAAAGCAAGCATCAGACTGAAAACCATCGCGAAGAAATACGGCCCTATCCACAGGTCTTCGGCAAAGCCTTCCCGGAAGCTCCAGCCACTGCCCACAAACAGGCCGGCAGAAGTTATGACAACGCCCAGCAGCCAGTAAAACAGATAAAAACCGGCAGCTTCCCGCCCGGACCGCTGCTTTCCGAACACAAACAAGTCATTGAACATGATCTTGGTCCCTTACTACTCTCCCTTGTAATCTTCATCCAGAACGCCTTTTTCCTTCAGGGTTCTGATCAGTTTTTCCGTACGCACGAATGCGACGGCTGCCAATGCTTCCATGAGTTACTTCCCCAAAATTTCTTTCCGAGAGGCTACTCGACAAATTCGATTTTCACCAGCGTGCGGGCCGCGATCAATAGCTGATTTGCTACACTTGCCGCGGGCTGGCAGCAGCCCACCAATTCTCGAATGAGCAACTCAGAAATACATGCATCCATCGCCACCATTTCGGCAGGCATCGCGCCAGGCCAATCTTGCCTTTGCAAGCGAACGAGGTTTCGGCGTGCTTGCGCTGAACCCCGGCGATGCGCAAAGCCCATTGCTGAGCCATATCCCGTTTTTGCTGGCGGAAGAGGGGAATTTCGTGCATGCCCATCTCTCCAGGGCGAACCCGATCCTGGACATCTTGGCGGAGGGCGAGCAGCGAGCCGTTCTGGCCGTCAGCGGCCCGGACGGTTACATCTCTCCTGACTGGTATGAGACCGATCCCGGACAGGTGCCAACCTGGAACTATGTGGCGGTGCATTTGAGAGGACGCCTCAGACTCCGTCCGGAAGGAACGTTGCGAAGCCATCTGGAAGCGTTGTCCGCAGAATTCGAACAGCGGCTTCTCCCCAAGCCGCCTTGGCGAATCGACAAGGTTCCCGAGCACCGGTTACAGGCGTTGATGCGGGCAATCCGTCCGATTGAGCTTGAAATTGAAAATGTAGACGGAACCTGGAAACTCAACCAGAACAAAACTGATGCTGCACGTTCGGCTGCCGCCAGCCATGTCGAGGCAGGAGGCATCGGAATGGAGACTTTGGTGCTGACCGAACTGATGCAACGCTTGCCGAGGACAGAATGATCCGGGATGCGATCTGAAAACTGTTTACTGCTCAGGTTCCAGAGTCGTCAGATAGGCGGTTGCCGCCAATCCTAGAAAGCCGCCCAGTAGATACGCTCCCACACCGGAAAGTAAGGCAACAATAACTGAGCCCACACTGCGAAGCTTGTTCTTCTTGAACAACACCAGAAAAGACAGACCCAGACAAACCAATATTGCCAAGGTCTGGCCCAGAATCACGCCCGCTGCGAAATCCCGGACGAATATCAATCCAGACATGGCACTGAGAACAATTATCGTGAAAAAGTAAAACAAATAGAACCCGACGGCCTGGGTTCCATTTCTTTGTTTTTCGAACACAAACAACTCATTGAACATAAATCTGACTCCTTCAGATCGCCCCGCGTGGAAGAGGTATACGGTTGGTGCCTTTAACTTACTCTACCGTAACGGATTTTGCCAGGTTGCGGGGGTGGTCGATGTCGGTGCCCTTGATGATGGCTACGTGGTAGGAAAGCAACTGCAGGGGCACGGTGAAGAGGATGGGGTCGAGTACTTCGGGGCAGCCCGGCAGGTTGATGACCTTGCAACTGCGGTCGCTTTCGAGGCCGATGCCTTCGTCGGCGAAAACGTAGAGTTTGCCGCCCCTGGCGCTGACCTCGGAGAGGTTTGAGCGCAATTTGTCGAGCAGGTCGTTGTTCGGGGCCACCACGATCACGGGCATGTCGCTGTCCACCAGCGCCAGCGGGCCGTGTTTGAGCTCGCCGGCGGGATAGGCCTCGGCGTGGATGTAGGAGATCTCCTTCAGTTTCAGCGCGCCTTCCTTGGCGACCGGGTACTGGATGCCACGGCCGAGGAAAAGGCTGTGGTTCTTGTCCGAGAACTGCTTGGAAAGCTTGCGGATTTCCCTGTCGAGTTGAAGTGTCTTGTCGACGAGTTCGGGCAAGCGGTTCATGTCCCGCACCAGGCGCGCTTCGTCCTTGCCCGCCAATCCATTGCGGCGGCCGAGCACGATGGCCAGGATGAGCAACAGGGTCAATTGCGTGGTGAAGGCCTTGGTCGAGGCAACGCCGATTTCCTGGCCGGCCATCGTAAGCAGGCAGAAGTCGGACTCGCGCACGAGCGAACTCGTCGCGACGTTGCAGATCGCCAGGGTGGCCACATGCCTGTGGGCGCCGGCGTAGCGCAGCGCCGCCAGGGTGTCCGCGGTCTCGCCCGATTGGGAGACGGCGACGAACAGGGTGCCCGGCTGGACGATGATGTCGCGATAGCGGTAGTCGCTGGCGATATCGACCTGGCAAGGCATTCGGGCGATCGATTCGAGCCAGTACTTGGCGACCAGGCCGGCATGAAAGCTGGTGCCGCAGGCGACGATCTGGACCTGTTTGACCTTGTCGAAGATCTTTCCCGCTTCGACGCCGAAGGCTTCTTCGAGTACGTGATCTCCGCTGACGCGGCCGGAAAGCGTGTCGCGGATCGCCTGGGGCTGCTCGAAAATCTCCTTCTGCATGAAATGCTGATAGGCGCCCTTGTCCATCTCGGAGGCCTTGCCGCTCAATGTGGCGATTTCGCGCTTGACCCGGCGGCCGTCATTCCAGACTTCGATCGAATCGCAGGTCAATTGCGCCACGTCGCCTTCTTCGAGATAGATGAAGCGGTCGGTCACCTGCCCGAGGGCCAGCGGATCGGAGGCGACGAAGTTCTCGCCGCCGATGCCGTCGCCGATCACGAGCGACATGCCGCAACGCGCCACCACGAGTCGGTCCGGCTGCTGCCGGTCGATTACGCATAAGCCAAAGGCGCCGCGCAGCCTAGTTATTGCCGAAGTTACGGCCTCTAACAGCGAGCTTTCGCCATTTTCCAGCGCCTGGTGAATCAAATGGGCGATCACTTCGGTGTCGGTCTGGGTCACGAAGCGGTAACCGGCCGCGGTCAAATCCTGCCGCAGGCTCTCGTGATTTTCGATGATGCCGTTGTGCACCAGCGAAATCCGGTCGCCTGAACCATGGGGGTGGGCGTTGGCCCGGGTAATCCTGCCATGGGTGGCCCAGCGGGTATGGGCGATGCCGAGCTTGCCGGAGGCGTCTCTCTTGTGCGCCGCCTCAACCAGTCTGGCGACCTTGCCGACGGTCTTGATCGTGGAGATGCCCTTTCCCGGATCGTCGATCAGCGCCATGCCGGCGGAATCGTAACCACGATATTCGAGTCGTTTGAGCCCTTCGAGCAGGATATCGGAGACATTCCTTTGCGCGATCGCGCCAACTATTCCGCACATGCCGGTCTCACCGCTCTCCGGGGCGTTTCCAGCGCGAAATGTTTTTCTGGCGGGACCGTCCGACCGCGAGGTGGCCTGCGGGGACTTCGCTGCTTACCGTCGAACCGGCGGCGACGAAACTGTCGTCCTGCAAGGTGACGGGGGCGACGAGCACGCTGTTGGAGCCGACGAAGACATTGTCGCCGATTACCGTGCGATGCTTTTTCTCGCCGTCGTAGTTGCAGACGATGACGCCGGCGCCGATGTTCACGTTCTCGCCGACTTCCACGTCGCCGAGATAGCACAGGTGGTTGGCCTTGGATCCCCTGCCGATCTTCGCTTTCTTCGTTTCGACGAAATTGCCGATCTTCACGTTTTCGGCGAGTTCGGTCCCCGGCCGCAGCCGCGCCATGGGGCCGATGTTGCAGTCGGCGCCGATGATCGCGCCCTCGACGCTGGTGCCGGAAAGTACATGGGTTCCGGCGGCGATGCTGGCGTCCCTGATCGTGCAATTCGGGCCGATCCTGACTCCGTCGCCGAGGCTGACCTCGCCCTCGAATACGACGTTGACGTCGATTTCAACGTCCCGGCCGGCTGTCAGGCTGCCGCGGACATCAATCCGCGCCGGATCCTGCAGCCGCACTCCCGCGGCCATCAACTGTTCCGCCTTGCCCATCTGGTAATGCCTCTCGAGCGCCGCCAATTGCGCCTGGTCGTTGACTCCCTGCGCTTCCATGCCGTCGCTGATTTTCTTCGCGCGCACCGGGCAATTTTCGGCCCCGGCCATTGCGACGATATCGGTCAGGTAATACTCCCGCTGGGCATTATCGCAATCGAGCCGGTCGAGCCATTGCCGCAGCCGCTTCGCGGGGAGCACCATTATGCCACTGTTGACCTCGGAGATTCGTTTCTGTTGCGGGTCGGCGTCACGCTCCTCGACGATGGCCTGCACCGTGCCGTCCGCGCCGCGGACGATTCTGCCGAGGCCTTCGGGGCGTGCCGTTTCCAGGGTAAGCAAGGCGATATCGCCGCTTTCCGCGAGTGCGACCAGATCCCGCAAGGTGTCCGGACGCACCAGCGGAACATCGCCGGAGAGCACCAGGACGAGGTCGGCGTCTACGTGCGGCATCGCCTGTTGCACGGCATGGCCGGTGCCGAGCTGTTGTTCCTGCAGCACCCAGTTCGGACGGCCGATGTCCGCAAAAGGGAAATCAGGGGATTCGAAGGTATGGCGCACGAGTTCGGCGCCATGGCCGATGACCGCGTGAATCCCGGAATTGTCGAGCGAAGCCGCCGTTTCCAGCACATGGGCGAGCAAGGGCTTGCCGCCAAGGCGATGCAGCACCTTGGGCAGCGAACTGAACATCCGGGTGCCCTGGCCGGCGGCGAGAATGACGATTTGAAGTTTCATTCCGGCGCCGGCCTCTGGTTAGATCTGGGATTTTTGCGAGGGAGTTTCCGCGGTAGATCAGGAACGCTCTTTTCGCAACTGCCGCAATGCCCGAAGTTGCGCCGCGGCCTCCGCGAGTTGTGCGGCGGCGGCGGAATATTCGAATTCGGCGTCCTGGTTGGCGATCGCCCGCTGGGCGTCCTCGAGCGCCTTGCGCGCGGCGGCCTCGTCGACGTCATGGGCGCGCGCCGCGGTGTCGGCAAGCAGCGTCACTGCCTTTGGCTGCACTTCGAGAAAGCCGCCGGATACATAAAATACTTCCTCGCTGCCGTCTTCGAAATCCAGCCGCACCGGCCCGGGCAGCAGGTCGGTCAGCAACGGAGCGTGGCCCGGCGCGATACCGAGCTCGCCCAAGTTGCCGGCAACGACCATGAACGTCACTTCCCCGGAGAAAATGCTCTTCTCCGCGCTGACAATGTCGCATTGGAAGGTATTGGCCATGTCGTCGTTCCCGCTCAGTTGTACCAGGTATTGGGCCTAGCGCTGCGCCTTGAGTTGCTCTTCCTTCTCCACCGCTTCCTCGATCGTGCCCACCATGCTGAAGGCCTGCTCGGAAAGGTGGTCGTACTTGCCGTCGAGAATGCCCTTGAAGCCGGCGATCGTGTCTTTCAGCGACACGTATTTGCCGGGAGCGTTGGTGAATACTTCCGCTACGGTAAACGGTTGCGACAGGAATTGCGAGACGCGGCGAGCCCGGGCGACGGTCAGTTTGTCTTCGTCGGACAATTCGTCCATGCCCAGAATCGCGATGATGTCCTTCAATTCCTTGTAGCGCTGCAATACCGATTGCACGCCGCTGGCCACCTCGTAATGCTCCTGGCCGATGATCAGCGGGTCGAGCTGGCGCGAGGAGGAATCGAGCGGGTCCACCGCGGGATAGATGCCGAGGGCGGCGATATCCCGCGACAGCACCACCTTCGCGTCGAGGTGGGCGAATGTGGTCGCCGGCGACGGGTCGGTCAGGTCGTCCGCGGGCACGTAGATCGCCTGGACCGAGGTGATCGATCCGGTCCTGGTGGAAGTGATGCGTTCCTGCAAGGCGCCCATTTCTTCCGCCAGGGTCGGCTGGTAGCCCACCGCCGAGGGCATGCGGCCGAGCAGCGCCGACACTTCGGTGCCCGCCAGCGTGTATCGATAGATATTGTCGATGAAAAGCAATACGTCGCGGCCTTCGTCGCGGAATTTCTCCGCCATGGTCAGCCCGCTCAGGCCGACGCGCAGACGGTTGCCGGGAGGCTCGTTCATCTGGCCGTACACCATCGACACCTTGGATTCGCCTTCGAGGTCGATTACTCCGGATTCCTGCATCTCGTGATAGAAGTCGTTGCCCTCGCGGGTGCGCTCGCCAACGCCGGCGAAAACCGACAGCCCGCTATGCTCGGTGGCGATATTGTTGATCAGTTCCAGCATGTTCACGGTCTTGCCGACGCCCGCGCCGCCGAACAGGCCCACCTTGCTGCCTTTCGCGAACGGACAGACGAGGTCGATCACCTTGATGCCGGTTTCGAGCAATTCGTTGGTGACGGAAAGCTCTTCGTAGGTCGGCGCCTTGCGGTGGATCGGCATGCGTTCCTTTTCGCCGATGGGACCGCGCTCGTCGATGGGGCGGCCGAGAACGTCCATGATGCGTCCGAGGGTCTCGGTGCCGACGGGCACGGAAATCGGCGCGCCGGTATCCTGCACGGCCAGGCCCCGGCGCAACCCTTCGGTGCTGCCGAGGGCGATGGTTCGCACCACGCCGTCGCCGAGTTGCTGTTGCACTTCGAGGGTGATGTCGGAGTCATCGATGGTCAACGCGTCGTATACCTGGGGCACGCTTTCCCGCTCGAATTCCACGTCGATGACCGCTCCGATGACTTGTACGATTCGACCGCTACTCATTTGCTTAACCCTTAATCAGAATCTTTTCTCTTGCAGGAGCCTTACACCGCTGCCGCGCCGGCGGCGATTTCGGACAACTCCTGGGTAATGGCTGCCTGGCGTTCCTTGTTGTACGCCAGTTCCAGTTCATCCATGAGATCGCCCGCGTTCTCCGAGGCGTTCTTCATGGCAATCATTCGCGCCGCCTGTTCGCAGGCGATGTTCTCCACGACCGACTGGTACACCTGGGACTCGATGTAGCGCAGCAGCAGGCCGTCGAGCAATTCCTTGGCGTCTGGCTCGTAGAGATAGTCCCAATGGTGCTTGAGATACTCGTCTTCGGCCGGCAGCAGTGGCAGCAATTGCACCACGCCGGGCCGATGGATCATCGTGTTGACGAACTCGTTGCTGATGATGAACAACTTGTCGATCTCGCCCTTGTCGAACTTGTCGAGCACTACCTTGACCGCGCCGATGACGTCGGCCACTTCAGGCTGGTCGCCGAGATGGCGCACCGCCGCGACCACGTTGCCGCCGTACTTGTTGAAGAAAGTCGCCGCCCGCGCGCCGATGGTGCAGACATCGATCTCGATGTTCCGTTCGTGCCATTCCTGCATCGAGGCCACGGTCGTCTTGAAAGCGTTGATGTTCAGGCCGCCGCAAAGTCCGCGGTCGGTCGACACGACGATGTATGCGACCCGCTTGACTTCGCGATTCTCGAAATAGCCGTGACGGTATTCCGAGGACGAAGTGGCGATATGGCCGATCATCTCGCGGATGTGCCTGGCGTAGGGTTTGCCGAGGCGCATGCGTTCCTGGGCCTTCCGCATCTTGCTCGCGGAAACCATTTCCATCGCCTTGGTGATCTTTTGCGTGTTCCTGATGCTCGAGATCTTGTTGCGTATTTCCTTGCCTCGCGCCATCGCTCAAATCGCCTCTTTCAACTCGTTCCGGCTGCCGCCTACCAGGTCTGCGTTGCCTTGAACTGCTCGATCGCCGCCTTGAACTTGCCTTCGATTTCGTCGTCGAAATCCCCGGTGGCGTTGATGTGGGCGAGCAGCTCCTCATGTTCGCTGTTCATGTAAGACAACAGGGCGCTTTCGAAATCGAGCACCTTGTTCAAAGGAATGTCCCTCAGGAAGCCCTCGTTGGCGGCATACAGGGAAACGCCCATTTCCGCGATCGAAAGCGGTGCGTATTGCTTCTGTTTCATCAACTCGGTGACGCGCTGGCCGTGTTCGAGGCGCGCGCGAGTGTCGTCGTCGAGATCCGAGGCGAAAGCCGCGAATGCCGCCAGTTCGCGATATTGCGCGAGCGAGATGCGGATGCCGCCGCCGAGTTTCTTGATGATTTTCGTCTGGGCCGCTCCGCCCACCCGTGAGACCGAGATGCCCGGATTCATCGCCGGACGGATGCCCGAGTTGAACAGGTCGGTCTCGAGAAAGATCTGGCCGTCGGTAATCGAGATTACGTTGGTCGGAACGAAGGCGGAAATGTCGCCGGCCTGGGTTTCGATGATCGGCAAAGCGGTCAGCGAGCCCGTGGTTCCCTTCACTTCGCCGTTGGTGAATTTTTCGACGTAATCGGGATTTACCCGCGCGGCCCGTTCGAGCAGGCGCGAATGCAGGTAGAACACGTCGCCGGGATAGGCTTCGCGGCCCGGCGGCCGGCGCAGCAGCAGCGAAATCTGCCGGTACGCCCAGGCCTGCTTGGTCAGATCGTCATAGATGATCAGGGCGTCCTGGCCGCGGTCGCGGTAATACTCGCCCATGGTGCAGCCGGAGTACGGGGCGATGTATTGCATCGCCGCGGGGTCGGATGCGCTGGCGGAAACGACCGTGGTGTATTCCATCGCGCCGTGCTCTTCCAGCTTGTGCACGACGTTGGCGATGGAAGAGGCTTTCTGTCCCACCGCGACGTAGATGCATTTCAGGTCCTTGCCCTTCTGGTTGATGATGGTGTCGATGGCGACGGCGGTCTTGCCGACCTCGCGGTCGCCGATGATGAGCTCCCGCTGGCCGCGGCCGATCGGCGTCATGGAGTCGATGGACTTGAGACCGGTCTGCACCGGCTGCCCTACCGACTGCCTGGCGATAACGCCCGGCGCGACCTTTTCGATCGCATCGGTCATGGCGGCGCCGATCGGGCCCTTGCCGTCCACCGGACGCCCGAGGGCGTCCACCACGCGGCCTTCGAGTTCGGGGCCCACGGGCACTTCGAGAATGCGGCCGGTGCAACGGCAGCTTTGCCCTTCCCTGAGTTCCAGATAGTCGCCGAGCACCACGGCGCCGACGGAGTCGCGCTCGAGATTGAGCGCAATACCGAAAATGCCGCCGTCGAACTCGATCATCTCGCCGTACATGACCTCGGTCAGGCCATGGATGCGGATGATGCCGTCGAGCACGCTGACGATGGTGCCTTCGTTGCGGGCCTGCACCGCGGTATCGAGACTTTCGATCCGCTGCTTGATGATTTCACTGATTTCCGCGGGATTCAGTTGTTGCATGTTCGTTTCCTGATTACTTGAGCGTTCACGCGTTCATGTTTTGGGCCATTTTGGCCAGCTTGCCCCGGATGGAACTGTCAATGACCTGGTCGCCGGCCCGGATCACGGCGCCCCCGATCAATGCTGGGTCCACGCTGGCGCTCAGCCTGATATCGCGTTGCAGGCGCGCCTTCAATGCGCGCTCCAGATCGTTCGCCGCGCCTTCGCTTACCGGAAAGGCGGTAATGAACTCCACGTCCACCGATCTTTCCTGGTCGGCCTTGAGTTCGTCGAACAGGATGCTGATCTGCGGCAGCAACAGCAGCCGCTTGTTTTCCGCGAGCAGGCTGACGAGGTTGCGCGCCTGCCCGTTCAATTCCCCTTCGCAAAGACCGTGAAACACGGCCGCGACCTGCTGCCAGGAGCGGCCCGGGTCGGTCAGCGCCGAATGCACGGCCGGCTGCCCGGCAACCGCCGCCGCCACGCCGAGCATGCGCGACCAGTCGCCGAGCGCGTCGGCCTCGCGGGCGGCTTCGAACGCCGCTTTCGCGTAGGGCCGGGCCAGGGTTACGGGATCAGCCATGAGTGCGCCTTACAGTTCCGCGGCAAGTTGCGAGAGCATTTCTTCGTTGGCCGCCTGATCCACCTCGCGTCCGAGAATCTTCTCGGCGCCGGCGATGGCGATAACGGAAACCTGGGCGCGCAATTCTTCCCTGGCGCGATTGGCCTCCTGCTCGATCTCGGCCTGGGCCGCGGTCATGACGCGCTCGGCTTCGACCTGCGCCTGTTGCTTGGCCTCGTCGATGATCTGGGTCGCGCGCCGGTTCGCCTGGTCGATAATGCCGGCTGCGGAAGTTTTCGCCTCGTCCAGTTGCTGCGCGGACTCGCGGTTCGCGCTTTCGAGCTTCAACTCCGCCTGGGCGGCCGCCTCGAGCCCATCGGCGATGGTTCGCTTGCGTTCGTCGAGAATGTTGGCAAACAGGGGCCAGACGTATCGATGGCAAAACCAGACAAAGATCGCAAACGCGATCGACTGTCCAATGATGGTCAGGTTAATGTCCACTTCAGACTCCTGCGGGCAGGACTGCTATCAGCCTGCGAGCGTCGCCAGAAACGGACTGGCGAAAGTAAACCACATGCCGATGCCGATGCCGATCATGGTTACCGCGTCGATCAGGCCGGCAACGATGAACATGCGAATCTGCAACTGGGGAGCGAGTTCCGGCTGGCGGGCGGAGCTTTCGAGAAACTTGCCGCCGAGTATGCCGAAGCCTATCGCCGTGCCAAGTGCGCCCAGGCCCAGCACCAGCAGAACGCCAAGCGCGGTGAAAGCCAATATTGATTCCATCTTTATCCTCCGGGATTGTTTTCGGTTGTCTCAGTGTTGAAAACTCAGTGGGCCGCCTCATGCGCCGCGCTGAGATAGACAACGGTCAGCATCATGAAGACGAAGGCCTGCAGCGGCACCACCAGAAGGTGGAACACCGCCCAGACAAAATGCGCCGGCAACTGGTGCAGCCCGAGCAGGCCGGCGATCAGCAAAAACAGCAATTCCCCCGCGTACAGGTTGCCGAAAAGCCGTAGCCCGAGCGAGATGGGCTTGGCCAGCAGCGTGGGAACCTCGATCATGAGATTGAACGGCAGCATCCATTTGCCGAAAGGGTGGAAGGCGAGTTCGCCGAGGAAGCCTCCCAGACCCTTGTGCTTGATTGAATACCAGATGATCATCGCGAAGATGCTGAGCGACAGGCCCATGGTGATGTTCGGGTCGGTGGTGGGCACGATCTTGAAAGGCATGTGGTCGAAGCCGAACACATGCTCGCCGATCAGTGCGGCGATACCGGTGATCCAGTCCACGGGCACGAGATCCATGGTGTTCATCAACAGGACCCAGACGAACACGGTAAGGGCCAGCGGGGCGATCAGGCTGTTCTTGTGGGTGAAACTTTCGGCTACCCGGCCGTCCACGAATTCGAAGATGCTTTCGACGAAATTCTGAATCGCGCCGGGATTATCCGCCGAGGCGCGCAATCCGATCCAGCGGAACCATAAGAGAAATGCGGCGCCCAGCGCGATCGACCAGCCCATGGTGTCGACGTGAATCGCCATGAAGCCCATTTCGGCGGCTTCTTCGGGGGTATGGGCAAATCCCCAATGCCCGTCGGGAAAACGGCCATAGGTCAGATAGGACAAGTGGTGAACGATGTATTCCTGAACCGTCTGGGATTCAGCGCCTGCCTCTGCCATAACTTCGCTCGATCCGTTTACTGCGAATTGCTGGTCGGACCCCTGGTCATCCAGCCGGTAACCCATATGCCGATGAGATGAGCAAACAGGAAACCTGAAAACAACGCCACCACGTTCAGGTCTTCCAGAAAATTGAAGCTCAGTGCGAACAGCAGGATCGCGATCACGATCTTGCCGATTTCACCTTTCAGGAAACTCCTGACAACCTTATCCGCATTCTCGGCGCCCTGGTAACGGAATGCCTGAACCGCGAAGTAGCCATTCGACAAGGCGCTGATCAGGCCGCCCGCCAGCACGCTGCGCGCGACGGCTGCATCTGTCGTCCACAGGAACGTGACGGCAAGCAGGGCCGGGCCGATCAATTGCGCCAGAATGACCTTGTACGGCCGCACGTAAAGACACTATCGGGTGGCTACCGCCAGGGCAGGCGCATTATAGGGAGATCGCGGACGCTTATCAACTTGGCTTCGGTCCGTCTCCGTCGGGCGGTGCGGGGTTCAGCGGACGCTGTGAATACATCCCTGTAAGCTTCGGCCTCGACATCCATGTCGAGGACGACCGCTGAACCCCGCACCGCCCGACGGAGACTCGCTATGTGCAAGACCGACGAATCTAAAATCCTACTTGATGTGGGACAAAATGCCTTCCAGTTCGGCTACGGTGTTGTAGTTGATGACTAGTTTGCCCTTGCCTTTGGCGGTGTGCTGGATGGCGACTCGGGCGCCGAGTTTTTCGGAGAGGGAATCTTCGAGGCGGGCGAGGTCGGGGTCGCGTTCGCGGGTGGCTGGCGTGGAGTCCTTGCGGGACAGGTGGCGGCGGACGAGGTCTTCGGTCTGGCGCACGGATAGTTGCTTGCGGGCGACTTCCCGGGCGAGTTTGGGCTGGTCGGGGCCGGAGACGCCGAGCAATGCGCGGGCGTGGCCCATTTCGAGTTCGCCTTTTTCGAGCATTGCGCGCACGTCGGGCTCGAGGCCGAGCAGGCGCAGCAGGTTGGCGACGGATTCGCGGGACTTGCCGACTTCCTTCGCGACTTCCTGCTGGGTATAGCCGAATTCTTCCTGCAGGCGTTGCAGGGCCACGGCCTGTTCGATCGGGTTGAGATCCTCGCGCTGGATGTTCTCGATCAGGGACATGCTGAGGACATCCCGGTCCGAGGCCGACTTGACGAGCGCGGGGATGGCTTTCAGGCCGCTGAGCTGGCATGCGCGCCAGCGACGCTCGCCGGCGATCAGTTCAAAGCGCCCTTGCCCGATTTCGCGCACGACGACCGGTTGCATCACGCCCTGCTGGTGGATCGACTGCGCGAGTTCCTCCAGCGCCTGGGCCCGCATGTCCTGCCGCGGCTGGAATTTGCCCGGCCGGATCAGGTCGATGGGGATTTCGCGAAGTTCGCCTTCCTGCGCCGGCGCGCCCGGCCTGTCTTCCATCAGCGCCGACATGGATTCCTTGTCGCGGCTTCCCAGCAGCGCTTCCAGCCCCTTGCCCAGTTTCCTCGACATCTTTTTATTCCGCCTTCTTTCTTACGTGGCGCCGACCGCGGCCCGGTCGCGCCGGCGCAGCAATTCCCCCGCCAGCGCCAGATAGGCTATCGCGCCCTTCGAACGGTGCTCATAGCTGAGCGCGGCCTTGCCGAAACTCGGCGCCTCCGCCAACTTGATGTTGCGCGGAACCACGGTCCGGTACACCGCGTTGCCGAAGAACCGGAACAGTTGCGCGTTCACTTCGGCGGTCAACCTGTTGCGGGAATCGTACATGGTGCGCACGATTCCCTCGATTTTCAGGTTCGGATTCGACCTCGACCTGATTGCCTCGATGGTTTCCACCAGCGCCGACAGGCCTTCCAGCGCATAGTACTCGCACTGCAGGGGTATCACCAGACCGTCGGCGGCGGTCAGGGCGTTGATCGTCAGGATGTTCAGCGAGGGCGGGCAATCGATGATGATGAAGTCATAGGCGTCTCGCACAGGCGCCAGCAGTTCCCGCAGGCGAACGTCAAGACGGCCGTTCTCCATCAGCCAGACTTCGGCGGCGACCAGGTCGCCGTTGGCCGGCAACAGGTCGAATCCGTCGTCCACTTCCTTCACGAGCGCCCGGTCGAAGGTGGTTTCGCCCATCAGCAATTCGCAAACCGTGCTTTCCAGGCCGTTCTTGGCTACGCCGCAACCCATGGTGGCATTGCCCTGGGGATCGATATCGATCAGCAGCACTGAATTGCGCGTTGCGCTCAGCGAGGCCGCGAGATTGACCGCGGTGGTGGTCTTTCCCACGCCGCCTTTCTGGTTGGCTATGGCCAGGATGGCGCCCATTGCAGATGGTTTCCATTTACGGGCGAGGCATGCCTCGCCCTCAGTCATTTCGTCGCGATCCCGACTACGTGGCGGTTCGACGCGCCGGGCACATGTACGCGCTCCATGAATTCCACTTTGAAAGCGTCCGGCAGCCGGGCCAGTTCTGAGCCGGGATGACGCCCTTTCATCGCCAGCAGTGTAGCGCCCCGGGACAATATATGCTGCGTTTTCACGGCGCACTCCGCAAGTGTGGCCAGCGCCCGGCAAATGACGAGGTTCGCCGGACCGCCGTAATCCTCGATACGGCAATGTTCGACGCTGACATTCGTCAGATCCAGGTCCAGTTTTGCCTGGAACAGAAAGCGCGTCTTCTTCCCGTTGCTGTCCACGAGCACGAAATGTTTGCCTGGAAACAGCACCGCCAAGGGAATCCCCGGCAAGCCCGCCCCGCTGCCGGCGTCGACTATGGTCTCGCCGCTAACGCGGGATGCGACCGAAAGGCTGTCGAGTACGTGTCGGTCCAGCATCTCGCCGATGCCGGAAACGCCGGAAAGGTTGAAGCGCTTGTTCCATTTGTCCAGCAGCCGCAGATATTCGAGCAACTTGTCGGCGCCGGATCCGGTCAATGGCGCGTTCATGGCCTTGGCGCCCGCAAGCAGCCTGGCGCGCAGGCCTGCCGGGCCCGCCTTGCTCTTTCCGCCGCCGGATTTCGCGCTCAACTGGCCTGGCGCCGAATGGTCCGATGTTTTTTCAGATACACCAGGATGAGAGAAAGCGCCGCCGGCGTCATTCCGGGGATGCGCGCGGCGCGGCCGAGGTTTTCGGGCCGGGCCTCCGACAGCTTCTGCTTGAGTTCGTTGGACAGGCCGGACATGCCCGCGTAATCGAGCTCCGCGGGAAGCGCGGTGTCTTCCTGCTCGCGCAGCCGCTCGATCTCATCTTGCTGCCGATCGATATATCCCTGGTACTTGACCTGGATTTCGATCTGCTCCGCGACCTGCTCTTCGAGCGGTGAAGCGGCTGCGCGCGGACTCCCGGGCTCAGCCAGATCCATCAGTTTTCCGTAATCCAGTTCCGGCCGCGCGAGCAGTTCCGCCAGGCTCTGTTCACGCGAAAGCGGGCGCTCGAGCGCTTGGCCGAGGCGGCGGGCGGCATCGCTGCCGGGGTGAATCCTGGCCTCGCGCAATCGTTGGAGTTCAGTTTCCACCTGCTCCCGCTTTTCGTTGAAGAAACGCCAGCGCGCATCGTCGATCAGGTTCAATTCGCGCCCGATCGGCGTCAGCCGCATGTCGGCATTGTCTTCACGCAAGCTGAGGCGGTATTCGGCCCGGCTGGTGAACATGCGATAGGGTTCGTTCGCGCCCAGCCTGATCAGATCATCGACCAGCACGCCGATGTAGGCCTGGTCGCGCCGCGGACACCAGTATTCCTTGCCGGCGACCGCCCGGGCGGCATTGAGTCCCGCGAGCAGACCCTGGGCCGCGGCTTCTTCGTAGCCGGTCGTGCCGTTGATTTGTCCGGCGAGATAGAGCCCGGGAACGAACTTGCTTTCCAGCGAGTAATGCAGGTCCCGCGGGTCGAAGAAATCGTATTCGATGGCATAGCCGGGCCGGGTGACATGGGCGTTCTCGAATCCGCGTATGCAACGCACCATTTCCACCTGGGCGTCGAAAGGCAGGCTGGTGGAAATGCCGTTGGGATAGATTTCGGCGACATCGAGGCCTTCCGGCTCGACGAATATCTGATGCGAAGTCTTGTCCGCGAAACGCATCACCTTGTCTTCGATCGACGGGCAGTAGCGCGGTCCCGCGCCCTCGATGACGCCGGTATACATCGGCGACCGGTCCAGCGCGCCGCGGATGATCTCGTGGCATTCCTCGTTGGTCGCGGTGATGTGGCAATTCACCTGACGCGGATGTTCGGACCTGCATCCGAGGAATGACATGACCGGCGCCGGCTCGTCGCCTTCCTGCACTTCCATCACGGAGAAATCCAGGCTTTTGGCGTCCAGCCGCGGCGGGGTGCCGGTTTTCAGCCGTTCGACCTGGAACGGCAGTTCGCGCAGGCGCCGGGCGAGGGCGAGCGCCGGCGGATCGCCAGCGCGTCCGCCCGAACTGTTCTCCAGGCCCACGTGGATGCGGCCGGCGAGGAAAGTGCCCGTGGTCAGCACCACTGCCCGCGCCCGAATTTCGATGCCGAGCCCGGTTACCACGCCGGTTACGCGGTCGTCCTCCATGATGAGATCGTCGACGGATTGCTGCAGCACGGACAGGCCCGGCTGATTCTCGACGATGCGGCGAATCGCCGCGCGATACAGCGCCCGGTCGGCCTGGGCCCGGGTCGCCCGGACCGCGGCGCCCTTGCTTGCGTTAAGTACGCGAAAATGAATGCCGGCCCGATCCACGGCAAGCGCCATGGCGCCGCCGAGCGCGTCGATCTCCCGCACGAGGTGGCTCTTGCCGATACCGCCGATCGCCGGGTTGCATGACATCTGCCCGATGGTTTCGATGTTGTGGGTGACCAGCAACGTGCCGGCGCCTTGCCGCGCCGAAGCGAGGGCGGCCTCGGTCCCGGCATGTCCGCCGCCGATCACGATCACATCGAAATTGTCGTCGTAACGCATGGGTTCAGACTCGAATTCAGCAGGCCGCGAATTATAACTGCTATGAAATTATGTATATATGTATATCAAGAGTATTAAATTAGTAGCAGTAGTAGCAGGGAACCGTTCGTTCTGTTGATACCAGCATATTCCCGCCGCTTTTCAGGGACTTGCGCGATGCAAAACCCGGTGTGCGAAATGGGGTTTCCCTCGTTGCAAGCCATGGAGCGAATGGGGACAACTCGAATTCGATTCGCGGGTTCGAATTTGATCCCAAGCTTTTCCCGGACAGGACAAGGATTATCAACAGGAAGCGAGCAACTTACTTCCCTATGCAGAACTTGCTGAAGATCTCCCCGAGCAGATCGTCGCTGGTGACTTCACCGGTGATGCGGCCGAGAGCCGCCTGGGCAAGCCGCAGGTCTTCGGCGATCAATTCCAGGGCCGCCTGCGCCGTCAACTTGTCCATTGCCGAACGGCATTGCCGCCGCGCTTCGTCCAGCGCTTCGAGATGCCGCGCCCTGGCGACAAACGCGTCTTCGCCACCTTCATAGGCGACGAAACGCTTCAGATGCGCGGCGAGCAATTCAATACCCGAGCCGTCTTTGGCGCTGATGCGGATTACCGGAAGCTCGATACCCTCCAGGCTGGCCCGCTCCGCGGTCGGCAGGATCGGCAACAGATCGATCTTGTTCAGAACGACGCAGGTGCGCCGCAGCAAATCTGCCCAGTCTTCTTCGTCTTCCTGGAAATCCTCGAGCGGCTCAAGCACTTGGAGCAACTCGTCCGCGGCGAGGCCGCGGGCGCAGTCGGGGAAAAGGCCGGCATCGACCACGAGCAGGATGACGTCGGCGCCGTCGATGGCGTCCCTGGCGCGCCTGACGCCTTCCCGCTCGATCACGTCGGCGCTGCGGCGCAGGCCCGCGGTATCGATGAGCTGCAAGGGGAGATCGTCAAGCAGAATGCGTTGGGAAAGCACGTCCCGGGTAGTGCCGGGGATTTCGGTAACGATGGCGGTCTGTTGTCCGGAAAGACGGTTCATCAGGCTTGATTTGCCCGCGTTCGGCAGGCCCGCGAGTACGACGCTGATGCCCTGGTTGAGCAAGGCGCCTTGCCGGCTTCGTTCGCGAATCCGATCCAGGCGCTCCAGCAGGTCCGCAAGGCTTTGCCGCAATTGCTCCACCTGCAGCACTTCGATGTCGCTGTCGGAGAAGTCGATCGCGCTTTCAACGAGCACGCGCTGTTGTGTAAGTAACGCCGTAATAGATTGAATTCCCTGGGAAAACTCACCAGTCATCGTGCGCAGGGCGGATCTTGCCGCCTGCCGGGAATCGGCATCGATCAGGTCCGCGATAGCCTCGGCCTGGACCAGATCGATCTTGCCGTTGAGAAATGCGCGTTCGGAAAACTCGCCCGGACGCGCCTGTCTTGCGCCTAATGCAAGTACGCGCTCGCGTAGCGATTCGAGCACGACGCGCCCGCCGTGGCCTTGCAATTCGAGCACGTCTTCGCCGGTAAAGGAATTCGGCGCCGGGAAAAACAAGGCGATGCCGCGGTCGAGAATTTCGCCGCCGTCGCCGTGAAAGTCGCAAAATAGCGCCTTGCGCGGTTCCGGCTCGACGCCGACCAGGTCTCTGGCCATGCCGGCGAGAGCCTCTCCGGATATGCGCAACACGCCGATGCTGCCGCGCCCGGGCGCGGTCGCTATGGCGCAGATCGTATCGTTACTCATGTTTCTATCCGGCCGCAGGCGCTTCCGGCCATTGGGGGCCGGATCAGCGGGACGCCGCGTATTCGGCATCTATCTTGCGGGTGATATACCACTGTTGCAGGATGCTCAAAAGCCCGTTGGTCAGCCAGTAAAGCACCAGTCCCGACGGAAACCAGAGGAAGAGCACGGTCATCATGATCGGCATGAATTTCATGATCTGGGCCTGCATGGGATCCGCCGGCGCGGGGCTCATGCGCATCTGCAGAAACATCGTGGCGCCCATGAGCAGCGGCAACACGAAAAAAGGGTCGCGCACGGACAGGTCGTTGAGCCAGAGAAAGAAAGGGGCATGCCGCAATTCGACGCTTTGCATCAGTACCCAATACAGGGCGATGAAAACGGGCATCTGCACAAGCAGGGGCAGGCAACCGCCGAAAGGATTGATCTTCTCCTTCTTGTACAGATCCATCGTGGCCTGCTGCAGTTTCATGCGGTCGTCGCCGTAGCGTTCCTTGATTTGCTGGATTTTCGGCATCAACCTGCGCATTCCGGCCATGGAGCGATATTGCGTTTCGGACAATTTGTAGAAAATCAGCTTGACGATCAATGTCAGGAGAATGATGGACACGCCGTAATTGCCGGCGAAGGCGTTGATATTCGTCAGCAGCCAGTAGATCGGCGCCGCCAGGAACCAGAGAAAGCTGTAGTCGACGGTCAGATCGAGATCGGGAGAGATTTCAGCGAGCGAATACTGGTCCTTGGGGCCAGCGTAGAACCGCATGCTAGCCGAACCGGAGCCGCCGGGGGGCACCTGCAGGGCCGACCCGGTGAATTCACCGATGAATTGACCGTTGTTGCTCCTGCGCAAGGTGTAGCGATTGGCCGATTCGGTATCGGGCACCCAGGCGGAAAGAAAATAATGCTGGCTCAGACCGATCCAGCCGCCGGACTCCTCAAGTGAAACGGGGGCATCGGCGATATCGTCGAAATCGATTTCCTGGTAGGGGTCGTCCGCGCTGGTGATGACGTAGCCGAGATAAGTCCGGGTGAAACGGCTGCCACTGCTCGGGTCGGAAAAATCGTGCCTGCGAATCTGGCCGAAAGGGTTCGCCTGCCAGTTTCGATCGGACCGGTTGGCGACCAGGAAGGAAACATCGATCAGATAGCTGTCGCGGGTAAACGTGAAGCGCTTGGTGATGTCGACGTTGTCTTCGGTGGTGAGAAGCAGGTCGACCTCGAGCGTGTCGGCGCCGTCGGCGAGGAAATATTCGCCGGCGGCCGCGCGATAGCGGGCGCGGCCGTCCTGGTCGATTCCGTCCGTTCCGACCAGCCCGCTGGTCGAGACAAACTCCCGCCCCGGCCGGGATTCGAGCAATACGAAGGGTTCGTCCAGAACGTCGAGTTCGCGCAGATATTGGGGCAAGGCAAGATATACGATGTCCCCGCCCGCCGGATCGATCCGCAGACTCAGGGTATCCGTTGTCACATCGATCAAGCCGGTGCGGATCGGCGCCGAATTGGGCGTCGGGCTTTCCTCGCTCGCCGCGGGGAGAGACTCGCTGGGAACTTCCAGAGGGAGGTCCGGCGCCTCGACGGAAACGACCGGATCGGGCAATTCATTCGGAGATTCATTCAATGTCCGGGAGGCGGAATCCGTGCCGTCGTCGACGACCGGGGGATAGTCTTCCTGCCAGGCCAGCAACATCAGGTAGGTGATGACCGCCAGCGATGTATAGAGGAAGAAGCGCGTCAATTTCATGTCAGTTCGCCTTGTGCCGCGCGAGTTCCGAACCCGGCACCGGGTCGCATCCGCCTTCGTGCCATGGATGGCAGCGGCCGATTCTCCGCGCGCCAAGCCATAGCCCCTTTGCCGGACCATGAATTTCTATGGCTTCCCGCGTGAACTGCGAGCAACTGGGATAGAAGCGGCATTGCGCGAACAGCAATCGGCTGAGGAATAGCTGGTAGAAGCCGATCAGTTTGACTAGTGCGTATCTGACCATGTTCAGGGCGATTCCCGACTGGCTGTGCCGCATTCCGCGGCCTTGGAATCCGCGGCGCCTGCATTGCGCATTTTCCCGAGCAGATCGTCCAGCAGCTCGTTCAATTTCCGGTTCAACGCGGAGTTCGGATGCTTGTGGGCGTCCTTCCTGGCCAGTACAACCAGGCTCGCGCCGCAAAGTTGCGTTTGTCGTCTGCGGAAATTTTCCCGAATCAGCCGTTTCAACCGATTGCGTTGTACCGCGCCGGGAACGTTTTTCCGCGAAACCACCAGGCCAAGTCTGGCTGCGCCGCTCTCGTCAGGTATCGCAAGCACAAGAAAGAACCGGCAGGAAACCTTGTGTCGGGCATTGGAAAACACGGCCCGGTAGTCTTTCGCCTGGAGCAGGCGCGACGTTCGGGGAAACCCTGAGGTCGCCGCCTGTTGTTGCATCGCCGGCGGTTATGCGGCTATTCAAGCCGAAAGACGTTGACGGCCTTTCGCGCGTCGTCGGGCCAGCACCTTGCGCCCGCCGCGCGTCGCCATCCGGGCCCTGAAGCCATGATTCCTGGCGCGCTTGATCCTGCTGGGCTGAAAGGTTCTCTTCATGACTCTTTCCGATTCGCTGTTACAGGCCTCCGGCGCCTGAATCCTGGGGCACGGATTCTAGTGGTTTTGCCGCCATGTTGCAATTTGAGTGGTAAGTGGCTTCGATCCGTCGCCGTCTGGCGGCTCGCGACGTGCAGGGCCCGATGATTCCGGGCACAAGTTATCCACAGGATATGCAGGGGGCGACTGGGAACGCGGAAAATTTTTTTT
>CAZUSL010000092.1:0-3426 GCA_964622925.1 uncultured Pseudohongiella sp.
GAGTCAGTCTATGTGACCTGGACCGATGTCAGTGACGCTCCGCAAGTCAATGTCGCAAGGGTAGATTTCAGATAACGCAGGTCCGTATCCAGGCTGCTGAACCAATCTGGCGGAGAGGCAGGGATTCGAACCCTGGGAGGACTTGCGCCCTCTCTTGATTTCGAGTCAAGCCCGTTCAACCGCTCCGGCACCTCTCCGAAGACGGGATTATAGACTCGATTCGAGCAGATTCCTTGGCTTTACCGGTTTTCAGGCTCACACCAGGATGGGTGTCCCATTCCAGATTTCCGTCCAGGGATCAAGCCGCCTGGGTGGTTATCGTGAGCCGTTGCCCGAGTGCTTCAAGCGCTTTTTCGATTTGTCCGATATGTGAGCGATGGTCGAGGTCCAGGAGACGGCGTACGGCGCCTTCTGTAACGCCGAGACGTGCAGCCAAAGCCGTGTTGCCGACTCCGTCGGTGCGCATCGCGCTATACAGCGCGATCTTGGCGGCGACGAGCGCCGGTAAAGCGATCATGGGACGCCCTCTTGCTGCAGAAGGTCTGGGGATATCGCGGCGCGCCCCGATGTAACCGCCCAAGGCGGCTATCAGGCAATCTCCTGCCTGTGCCAGGGCCTCGGTTTCAGTTGCCCCTTCGGTCAGCGCTTCCGGAATGTCGGAGAAGGAGACGAAGATCGAACCTTCCCCCAGCCGCACCAATTCCACAGGCCAAGCCATGGTCTGAGTCATTTTCCTTTCCCCACCGGTTGCCGTACACGGCGAACAATCTCGGTGCCCGTCATAGTATTCGTACAGATATGTACGTCGCAAGAATTTCGTTAGTGCATAATGGACCGGACTTTGCGGGAGTTTCCTTCATCGCGGATATTCGTGTCACAATTCATGCCGGAAACGACGATGAAGGCGAACCAACCTGGACTGCTTGGGCCGGATGCGAGAGCGAGTTGATGGAATCTGAACAACTGACCCCGTTTCAGACGCAGGTTTACCAGATTTACGACGCTTACGGTCTCTATTTTCTTGCGTTTGTTCTGGCGATCGGCGCCTGGGAAATCGTGTCCCGCATCTATCGGCGAAGATTGAGTTGGCATTACGTGCTGGATTCGATCTCCAGCATCGCCACCTTGCCGCTTATCGCAGTAATGGCCTATCTCGCAACGCTGGTGGGCATCGGCTCGATCTATTCGGTGGGGAACGTAATTTATGAGCAATACGCCATCTATCAGGTGGGCTGGAGTATCGGCAGCGTGTTGCTCGTGCTGCTTGCGACCGACTTCTGGTATTACTGGGAGCATCGGGCGTTTCATCGAATCAACGTCATGTGGGCCACCCACACCGTCCACCACAGTTCGGACTACATCAACATTCCCATGGCGTACCGGTTCGGCCCGCTGGACAGTTTCTTCACCGGGCTGGTCCACTTGCCGCTGACTCTTTTCTTCGATCCGGCGCTGGTTCTCATCGGCATTATCGCCAATCAGATTTACCAGGCGTGGATACATACCGAAAAGATCAAAAAGATGCCGGCGTGGTTCGAGTTCCTGTTCAGCACGCCGTCTCATCACCGGGTGCATCACGGCCGCAACGAGCAATACATCGACAAGAACTATGGTGGCTGCCTGATCATCTGGGACCGGATCTTCGGAACGTTCGAGGCAGAAGGCGAACCGGTCGAATACGGGATCACCAAGCCGTTGAAGTCCCAGGACCCTGTATCGGTGCTGTTTCACGGCTTTTGGCGTTTGGGCGTCAAGTTGACGACGGCCCGGTCCGCCGCCGAGATTTTGTATTGCTTCATCAAGCCGCCCGGCTGGCAAACCCGCCTGGAGCGAGAACGGCACGCGGGACTTGAAGGCTTGCCCTATCTGGAGAAAACCCTATGACTTCTTTGTACAAAGTCGGGCGTGGGTTGCGATGATGCGGATTCGGCGCTGCCTGATCGTGGCGCCCGCGGGATTTGCCCTGCTTGCCGCTGCGCTCGGCGCCTTTGCCCAGACACCGTCAGCCGGGGCGGGAGCGGCGCAGGTCGAATGTTTCGCGAATGCGCGCCTGATCGACGGCAGGGGTGAGGTTTTCGAAAATGCGACGCTGCGCATACGCGGCGGCGTCATCCTGGATGCCGGCGCCGCGAATTCCGGCTGTGACGTCACCCACGACCTGACCGGCAAGACCCTCATCCCGGCCCTGGTCAACACCCACGCCCATCTCGGCTGGGAGGCTTACGGCGACTGGGGCTCGCAGTATTTCACCGACGAAAACCTGATCGATCATCTCTATCGGCATGCCTGGTACGGCGTGGGCACCATCATTTCCACCGGCAGCGACAGGGAAGACGTGGCGCTGCGCGTAAAGCTCGAACAACAGAAAGGCAATATCGGCGGCGCCCGCTATCACCTTTCGCCCGGCCTGGGATCGCCGGGGGGCGGCCCGAATCCGCGTTTTACCGACGATCCCGACTATTGGGGAGTGAACCCGGTCGCGGACCCGGAACAGGGGATCCGCACGGTGCGCGAACTGGCCGCGCGCGGCTACCGGATCGCCAAGATCTGGATCGATGACCGGGACGAGCGCCGCGGCGCCCAGATCAAGGTGGCGCCCGAGATCTACCGGGCGGTATTGAACGAAGCCGCGAGGCAGGACATTCGCATCATCGCCCACGCCACGACTCTTGCGGATCACAAGGCGCTGGTCGTGGCGGGCAACCGGCGCTTCATCCACATGCCCTTCGACCGCGCCGTCGACGATGAATACCTCGAAATGGTCCGGCGCAACAATGTCTACATCGTTCCGACCCTGGGCATGATCACCAAGCGCGAGCCCTGGTACGTTCCGGCTTTCCGCGATCCTTTCTTCGACGATCAGGTTCCGCCTTCGGTGCTCGAAACGCTGAACGAAAACTACTCGCCGCCCCCGGCCGAACGCAGCGCCGCGGAAGAACAGCGCTCGGCCATGCTGGCGGACAATCTGCTCAAACTGAAAGATCAGGTTATCCTCGGCACCGACGCCGGCGCCGTGGGAGACTTCTTCGGCTATGCCGACCACGTCGAACTCGCCTTGTTCGTGCGCATGGGAATGACGCCGATGGAGGCTCTCGTGGCCGGCACTTCCCGCGCCGCGGCGGCTTTCGGGCTCGATGACGTGGGCGAACTGCGCGAAGGCAAGGCGGCGGATTTCGTCATCCTCGACGCCAATCCGCTTGAGGACATCAACAACACCCGGCTGATCGATGAAGTCTATCTTCGCGGGCAACCGGTGGACCGGGAGGGCTTGCGCGAACAATGGATACGGGAAGACTGAACGGGGCGTCCGGCACGAAGACGCTGATTGCCTTGCTCACCGGCTGCGGTTTGCTGCTGGCCGGATTCGGCGCGGCAGGGCAATACGGCAATAACGAAGGCGAATGGCCGAGCTACGCCGCCGACGCC
>CAZUSL010000093.1:0-19310 GCA_964622925.1 uncultured Pseudohongiella sp.
ATGTCGAAGATTTCGAATCCGGCGCCTTCCAGCATCATCCCCACCAGGTTTTTGCCGATGTCGTGAATATCGCCCTTCACGGTGCCGATCACCATCTTGCCGATCGGCTTGACGCCGGTCTCCGAAAGCAGGGGCCGCAGAATTTCCATGCCGCCCTTCATCGCGTTGGCCGCGAGCAATACTTCAGGCACGAACAGAATGCCGTCGCGAAAATCCACGCCGACGATGCGCATGCCTTCGACCAGCGCCTCGTTGAGCACCTTGTCCGCCGTCCAGTTGCGTTCGAGCAGGATGGAGGTGCCTTCGACGATCTCCTCCTTGAGGCCGTCGTACAGGTCTTCGTGCATCTGCTCGACCAGTTCGGCGTCATCCAGTTCCGAAAGCTCGAAATCTTCCTCTTCCTGCATTGTCTCGTTGGTGGTCATCAGTAATCTCGATCCTCAAATTCGGACTTGCGCCGCTGAATGAAGTCGACCAGCGCTTCGTCGATCGTCGGGTCCAGTCGCGGCGCCTCGTATTCCCGCAGCATTTGCTTCCAGATGCCGTTGGCGCGCTGGGCTGCGTCCAGCGAACCATCGTCCTGCCATTGCTCGAAACTGTTGTTGTCCGCGACCGGGGAGCGGTAAAAGGCAGTTTCGAAGTTGGCCAGCGTGTGCGCGGCGCCGAGAAAATGCGAACCCGGTCCGACTTCGCGCAAGGCATCCAGGGCCTGAGCGTTTTCCGACATGTCGACGCCTTTCAACAGCAGCGCGATCATGTTGGCCTGGTCGGCGTCCATGATGAACTTCTCGTACCCCATGGCCAGCCCGCCTTCCAGCCAGCCCGCGGTGTGCAACATGAAATTCACTCCCGCCAACGCGGCCGTCTGCAAGGTGTTGGCCGCTTCATACGCCGCCTGGGCGTCGGGAATCTTCGCCGCGCACAGACCGCCGCCGCTGCGGAAAGGCACGCCCAGGCGGCGCGCCAGTTGCCCGGCGCCATAGAGGACCAGGCTGGTTTCCGGGGTGCCGAAAGTCGGCGCCCCCGACTGCATCGATACGGCCGCGGCGAAGGAGCCGAACACGACGGGCGCCCCGGGCCGGACGAGCTGGATATAGGCCATGCCGGCCAGCGCCTCCGCAAGAATCTGCGTAAGCGTGCCGGCAACGGTCACCGGCGACATCGCTCCGGCGAGCAGGAACGGCGAAATGACCGTTGCCTGATTGTGTTCGGCATAGATCGTCGCCGCCCCCAGCATGGTAGCGTCGAAGGTCAGCGGCGAGTTTGCGTTGATCAGGCTCGTCAGCACCGTTTTCTTCGCGATAAAGTCTTCGCCGAACAGCAGCTTCGCCATGGCCAGCGTGTCTGCGGCGCGGTCGGGGTGGGTGACCGAACCCATAAACGGCTTGTCCGTGTACTTGATATGGCTGTAAACCATGTCGAGGTGGCGCTTGTTGACTGGAACGTCGACCGGCTCGCAGACGGTGCCCCCCGAATGATGCAGGCCCGGCGCCATGTAAGTGAGTTTCACGAAGTTGCGAAAGTCCTCGAGGGTCGCGTAGCGGCGCCCCTGGTCAAGGTCATGCACGAAGGGCGGTCCGTAAGCCGGTACCAGCACGGTACGCTCGCCTCCGATGATCGTGGACCGCTTGGGATTGCGCGCGTGTTGGGTGTATTCCCGCGGGGCGTTGGCCTCGACGAGGGAGCGGCAGAGGCCGCGCGGGAAGCGCACGCGTTCGCCGTCCACATCCGCGCCGGCGCCCTTCCAGAGTTCGAGCGCCGACGGAAATTCGCGAAACTCGATGCCGATTTCCTCCAGCACCGTGTCGGCATTGTGTTCGATCAGTTCCAGCGCTTCGGCATCGAGGACTTCGAAATACGGAATCCTGCGCTCGATCCAGGTCGCGTGGTTGTCCGCGGTCGCGCGCCGGCGCCCGCCCGACGCGCGTCTGCGTCCAACCCGTGCGCCGCGGCCGGGATCGCGCCTGAATTGAGAAACATTGGTCATGCCCAGCCTCCTGTAGCAGAATCGGTTCTACCGTTGACAAGCCCGCAAACCGCCCGGTTCAATCATGTCAGTTTGGGATAGAACGGCAAATTGTGCATCACCGGATGCGACATGGAGCCAATCGCAAGCGACATCACGGCGCAGGGCAATATTTCCGCGTATTCTCAGGTGTTTATCGATTATTGATTACCAGCCGATGAAGCCCTTGTCCCTTTTTGGCACTCGAATGTCGCTTACACGGCATTCAGTGACGCATTGGAGTGCTATTCTGGTCTGGACGTCTATCTGATTTACACTTGTCCAAATAGAACAAGTCACGAACGGAGGCCCAGCATGCAATTTCCGTTGCAAACCAAACGTACCTCAATCTCTGTTGCCGTCGCAGCCGCGCTGGCTGCGCCCCCGGCATTGGCCCAACCGCAGGAGAGCGCCCGGGGGCTGGAAGAGATCTTCGTCACTGCAACGCGCGTGGAACGTGCGATGCAGGATGTGCCCGTCGCCGTATCCGCATTGAATCCGGAAGACATCGACGAACTCGGGATCACCAATTTCTCGGACTACGTCCTGCAATTGCCGAGCGTGACCGCCGGCGGCAGCGGTCCGGGACAAAATACCATCTACATTCGCGGAGTCGCATCGACCACGCCGAACCTGACGGTAGCCGGCGTAGCGGGCCTCGTGCCCAATGTCGCCTTCTACCTCGATGAGCAGCCGCTGGCGCAGCCGGGCAGGAATCTTGATGTGTACGCTGCCGACCTTGCGCGAATCGAGGTGCTGTCGGGGCCACAGGGAACCCTGTTCGGGGCCAGTTCCCAGGCGGGCAACGTTCGCCTCATAACGAACAAGCCCGAAACGGGCGAGTTTTACGGCAACGCCAAACTCGGCGCGAACGCGATCAGCGACGGCGACTCCGGTTCGAATTTCGAGTTTGTCGTAAACGTACCCGTCACCGACAATTTCGCCGTGCGCGGCGTAGTCTACAAGGACAACAAGGGCGGCTGGATCGACAACGTTCCGGGCAGAAGGGACGCGAGTCAGAGCGCGCGCTTCAGACCGGAAGGGGTGGTTCGCAAGAATGGTGTGCCGGTCGCCTCGTATCGGGCCGGATTTCAGGCCGGCGTGGATCTTTCCAACATCAATTTCCTGGCGGCCGACAACAGCTCCATCGCCCGCAGCGACGTCAACAGTGTTTCCTACCTTGGCGGCCGCGTTTCCGCCTTGTGGGACATCAACGAGGACTGGGAACTGCTGGTCGCTCACACGAGCCAGGACACCGATGCCGATGGCGTCTTCTTCGCCGACCCCGATATCGGCGACCTGGAGATCAACCGCTTCGTCGACGAGGGAATCAAGGACACTTTCGACAACACGTCCTGGACGCTCACGGGTCGGCTCGCCGATCTGGAAGTCATCTACACCGGCGCCTTTACCGACCGCCAGTCAGACCAGATTGTCGATTACTCCGACTACCTTTTCGTAGGCCAGTACCTGCCGTACTACATCTGCGACTATTACGCGACGTACACCTCTTCCAACAGTCCTCCGGGAGTGCCACGGGCAGGCACCACGTGCAACGAGCCGAGATTGTTCGTCGACAGTCTCAACGCACTGGAAGTCACGACCCATGAAATCCGCTTCACCACGGATCAGACCGCCCGCTTCCGGGCTCAGGGCGGCGTATTCATGAGCGACCTCGAACTTATCGAAGTCAACGACTTCACCTATCCCGGCGCGGTCAATGCCATCTCGTGGAACGGACACGCGGGTTGGGCTACGAACTATCCGCTGACCAACCCGCAAGCGGCGCCGGGCGATCCTGAGCGCGGTCAGGCAGGCCCGGGCTATTTCACCTATCCGGGTCCCTTCCCGGCGGATGTCATTTTCCGCAACGACATCAGGCGTACGGACGAACAGATCGGCATTTTTGGCGAGATCGGCTTTGACCTGAGCGACGAATTTTCGCTTACCGTGGGCGCACGCAATTATGAGATCGAGGTCGATCTCGAAGGCAGCGCCAACTCGTCTTTCGGCAATTTCGGCGCCAACAGGCCCGACGCGCAGAGATTCGGTGCGAATCTTTCGCAGCAATTCGCCCCGAACAACACCGTGGGCGCTCCCGACAAGGCTGTGGCGGACGGCACGATCTTCAAGGCGACGCTGGACTGGCGGCCGCAGGATGACCGCCTGTATTACGTCACAGTATCCGAAGGATTCCGGCCCGGCCTGCTGAATCGTCCCGGCGGGCGATCAAGCGCGGATGGCAGCGGATTCGTCGTTCCCTGGGAACTTGAAACCGACGAAGTTCTCAATTTCGAAGTAGGCATGAAGGCCGATTTCAACAACTCCCTGCGTCTGAACGCAGCGTTGTTCAATATCGATATCGAAAACCTGCAAACCACGATTTTCGACACCAGCATCGTCAACCTGTTCTTCTCGGACAACGCGGCTGACGCCGAGGTGTTCGGCCTGGAGTCGGATTTCACCTGGCTGCCCGAATGGTCCGACGGACTGACCATCGCCGGCGCCGTTTCCTACCTCAACTCGGAGATCACGCGCAAGATCACGCCGACCAACGATGTGCGCGTCGGGGACGCGCTCGCTTTTGCGCCGAGTTTCCAGGGTAACCTGCGGGCTCGCTACGAATGGGAGTTGCCCGGGAACGGCTGGATAGCCCACGTCATGCCCATGATCAACTGGTCTTCGGAATCGTACAGTGACATCATCACCATCAACCGCGATCTGATCGACGGCTGGACGATGCTCGGCGTGACGGCGGGCGTGGCCGGCGACGGCTGGGCGGTGACGTTTTACGGCAGCAACCTGACCAACGAACGCGCCGAGGTGTCGCGCTCCTTTATCTTCGACACCCGGCATGTCACTTACGCGCAGCCCAGGACTTTCGGAATTCGCACGAGCTTTGACTTTTGATCGAACCCGGGCAGTCTCAGGCAACAATGGCGGCAACGGCATCCTTTCCCGAGGATGCCGTTGCCGTTTCAGGGCGGGACAATGCGCAGAGCAAGCCTGAGCTGGCTGCGATCCAGGCGAGGATCGTAGCAAAACAATACCGGGAAGCATTGATCGACCTCGAACTCATCCTCCGGGACGAACCGGAAAATACCGACGCCCTCTACATGAGCGCGGTCTGCCGGCGCTACCGGCGCGAATTCGACCAGGCGCTGACGCAGCTCAAGCAATTGCAGGCTCTTGCGCCCGAAAACGGGCGCGCGCACCAGGAGGAAGGCCATGCCTGCCGCGACATGGGGCGGCCCGATGCAGCATTACGGGCCTATGCGCGGGCGTGCCGGTTCAACCCGGCGCTGGTGGCCAGTTGGCGCAGCCAGTTCGACATCCTGACCCGCCTTCGCCGCCACGGGGAGGCGGCACAGGCAAAGGCGCAACTGGACTATCTGCAGCGGCTGCCGCAACCCCTGGTCATCGTCCTCGACCTCGTCAGCCAGGGCAAGCTGCTCAAGGCAGAGAATCTGTGCCGCGAATTCCTGCGCAAGGTTCCACACCACGTGGAGGCGATGCGCCTGCTGGCGGACATCGGCGTCCGCTTCGGCGTCCTGGCGGACGCCGAATTCCTGCTGGAGTCCGCCCGTGAATTCGAGCCGAAAAACGTGCGGGTGCATATGGACTACATACAGGTGCTGCGCAAGCGGCAGAAATTCGCCCAGGCTCTCGAACAGGCCGGACGGCTGCTCGAAACTTCGCCCGATCATCCGCAGTTCCAGTCCATCTATGCCATCGAATGCATGCAGACCGGCGACTACGACACGGCTCTCGGCCTGCTCGACAAGGTGCTGGAGCAGATACCCGGCGATCCGGTCACGCTTACCTCCAAGGGTCACGCTTACAAGACCTGCGGCCAATACGACAAGGCGGTCGCTTCGTACCGGTCGGCACTGTCAAGCCAGCCGCTCCACGGCGAAGCCTGGTATTCGCTTTCCAATCTGAAAGTCTATTCGTTCAGCGACGGCGAACTCGAAGCGATGAATGCGCAGGCGCGCAATGACGACCTGCCCCATGCCGACCGGGTGCACCTGAGCTTTGCCCTCGGCAAGGCCCATGAAGACCGCGGGGACTTCGAGACTTCGTTCGGCTTTTACGCGCGGGGCAACCGCCTGAAAAAGGCGCTGAGCACTTACGATGCCGACAAGATGACGGATGAACTTCGCGCCCAGCAACGCGTGTGTACCGCGGAGATGCTGTCTCGCGGCGAACGGGCGGGCCATCCCGCAAACGATCCGATTTTCGTAGTCGGCCTGCCGCGGGCCGGTTCGACATTGCTGGAACAGATCCTGTCGTCCCATTCCAAGGTCGACGGAACGCTCGAGTTGCCGAACATTCCCTCGCTCACACAGCAATTGCGCAGGCGCGGACGCGGCGGAAGCGAGCCCGACTATCCCGATATCCTGGCGGCGCTGTCCGACGAGGAACTGCGCACGTTCGGCCGGCAGTTCATCGACGATACCCGGATTCACCGCCAGGGCGCGCCGTTCTTCATCGACAAGATGCCGAACAACTTCCGTCACATCGGCCTCATCCACCTGATTCTGCCGAATGCGAAGATCATCGACGCCCGGCGCCACCCCATGGCCTGCTGTTTCAGCGGCTACAAGCAACTGTTCGCCGAAGGCCAGGAATTCACCTACGACCTCGCGGACATCGGGCAATACTACCGGGACTACGTCGAACTCATGGACTACTGGGACGAGGCGCTCCCGGGCAAGGTGTTGCGCGTGCAATACGAGGA
Source organism: uncultured Pseudohongiella sp. (assembly GCA_964622925.1). Taxonomy (GTDB): domain Bacteria; phylum Pseudomonadota; class Gammaproteobacteria; order Pseudomonadales; family Pseudohongiellaceae; genus UBA9145. The sequence goes on from CAZUSL010000093.1 coordinate 6,747, forward strand.
AGTCGTGGACGATCTGGAAACGCAGGTGCGGCGGCTGCTCGACTTTTGCGGACTCGAATTCGAACCGGCCTGCCTGAGCTTCCACGATACGGAACGATCGGTTCGCACGCCCAGCTCCGAACAGGTGAGGCGGCCGATCTTCACCTCCGGGCTGGACTACTGGCGCAACTACGAATCCTGGCTCGATCCGCTACGCAAGACCCTGGGCGAATGCGTATGAACGACATCGGCGACGCTCACACGGATTCCGCACTGCACGAGATCGAAACTCCCGATATCGGGCACGAAATCGGCGAACACAATATCCGGATCTTCAATCTCGACATTCACAACCCCGTCTTCATCGTATCCGCACTATTGGTCATCACACTAGTGACGGGCACATTGCTGTTTCCGCAACAGGCGGCGACAGTTTTCGCCGACTTGCGGGCCTGGACGACTGAAACCTTTGACTGGTTCTTTTTCGCCACGGCGAATTTCCTGACCCTTTTCTGCCTGGGCATCGCGGTTTCTCCCCTGGGACGGATTCGCCTCGGCGGGCGCGAGGCGGCGCCGCATTACGGCTATTCCGCGTGGCTCGCCATGCTGTTCGCGGCGGGCGTCGGCATCGGCCTGATGTTTTTCGGCGTACACGAACCGGTCACGCACACGCTTTCGCCGCCGCTCGGCATCGATCCCGCCGATACCGAAACCGCGCGCGCCGTCGGCATGTCGGTCGCCATCATGCATTGGGGCCTGCAGGCCTGGGCCATTTACGCGATCGCCGGGCTTTCGCTGGCCTTCTTCTGTTTCAATCGGGGCATGCCGCTGACGTTGCGCTCCGGTTTCTTTCCGCTGATCGGCAAATCCGTATGGGGACCTTTCGGCCACGCTGTCGACACCACGGCGGTGCTGGCTACGCTGTTCGGGCTCGCGGTGTCGCTGGGCTTCGGCGCCGAGCAGATCGCAGGCGGATTGCAATATCTGTTCGGCATTCCCACGTCCACAGCCACCAAGGCGATCCTGATCGTGGTGATCATCAGCATCGCGCTGGCTTCCGTGGTCGCCGGTCTGGACAAGGGCGTCAAGCGCCTGAGCTGGATCAACATGACGCTGGCGGGCCTGTTGTGGCTGTTCGTGTTGATCGCGGGCCCAACCCTGGTCATTCTCGCGACGATCGCCGAAGCCACCATCGACTATCTCTACTATCTGCCCGCGCTGAGCAATTGGATCGGCCGCGAGGATCTTCAGTTCCTGCACGAATGGCCAACTTTTTACTGGGCCTGGTGGATCGCCTGGGCGCCTTTCGTCGGCATGTTCATCGCGCGCATCAGTTTCGGCCGCACGGTGCGCGAATTCATAATCTGGGTGCTGATCGTCCCGACCGTCATCGCAATTCTGTGGATGGCGACCTTCGGCGGCAGCGCATTGGACCAGTACTTTTCCGGCGGTTACACGGGAGTGGCGGAGGCGGCGCCCGAACTGGCGCTGTTCAAGATGCTGGAATTGCTCCCTTTCACCGGATTCGTTTCCGCAATCAGCGTGATTCTGATTACGGTGTTTTTCGTCACTTCGGCGGATTCGGGTTCCCTGGTGATGGACACGATCACCGCCGGCGGCAAGATGGACGCGCCGGTGCAGCAGCGCGTGTTCTGGTGCCTGCTCGCCGGCCTGGCGGCGATGGCGCTGATGCTAGGCGGCGGCATGGCCTCACTGCAGGCCCTGACCATAGCGGTGGGCCTGCCCTTCGCTGCCGTCCTGCTCTGCATGTGCGCGGGCCTCCTCAAGGGCCTGCGCGAGGAACTGTCCAGCCAGGGCTGAGCGCGCCCCGCTAACGACCCATGACCTCCGGGGAAAGGAAGATGGGGAATTCTGCCCGCAGTTGCGCGTCGATTTCGTCGCTGACATGCCGCGGCGCGGGAGCGGCGAGAATTTCGCGCTTTTTCGCGATGGCCAGATCGAGCGGCAGCGGCTTACCGCGTTCCTCCCATTCCGTCGGGCTCGCGCGGTCGCTGAAGTCCGGGTAGACGTATTCGCTCTGCATCACCCGCAAGGTATTCGCGGAACCCAGGTAATGCCCTTCTCCGCCGGTGCATACCTGATTGATCTCGTCGAAGCTCAGGGTTTCGGAGTTGACTTCGATGCCCCGGGTCATGCGGCCGACCGCGCCGAGCACGTCGTTGTCGAGCAGCAGGCTTTCGGAACACACGCCCAGCAGGCTGGCGTACATCCCGGCGGCCTCGTAGACGATGTTCGCTCCCGAGAGCGCGGCGGACAGTACCGTGGCGGCGCGCTCGGCGCCGGCCTGGAAATCGGGGAACTTGGCGTCGGTCATGCCGCAGGCGGTGCCGAAGGGCAAGTCCAGATGGTTGCCTACCTGCGCGCATGCGGCGGACAGCAAACCCTGCTCCGGCGAGCCGCCGCTCATGGCGCCGGTGCGCAAGTCCGAAACGAAGGGCCAGGCGCCGAGAATCGCCGGCGCGCCGGGCTCGATGGCATTGACATAGACCAACCCGCCGAGGCATTCCGCCCAGGCCTGGGAAACCGTGCCGGCGAGAAAGGCGGGCCCTGTCGCTCCAGCCTGGCCGGCCGACAGCAGCAGCACCGGCATGCCGCCTTCCACCGCGACGCGAAGGCATTCGAGGGCGTCGGCGGCGAACTTGAGCGGCGGCACGACGAAGCAGTTCGACTGGCTGACGAACGGGCGCGCGCGCCATGCGGCCTCGCCTCCCGCGACCGTGTGCAGCATCGAAAAGCACTGCTCGAGGTGTTCGGGAAGCGTCCAGCTCGAGCCGACGTGCTTGGCTGTTCCCGTCAGGCAGCAATACAGCGTGTTGATGTCGAGTTCGCAGTTGTCGACGATGTCCCGCGGCACGCAGGTCCGCTGGAACATGTGAATGTGCTCGCAGGTATCGACGATGCGCGCCATATCGTAAAGATCCTGCGCCCGTGACTCGCGATAGAGATTGTTCTCCGGCTCGGCCGCCTGCACCGCTGCCCCCGCTGTCGAGAAATGCACCCGGGAACCGCTGAGGTCGAGATCGAAACGCGGATCCCTGGCGTAAAGCACGAGATTGCGCCTGGCCTTTTGCAGGGTTTGCTCGACGAGGCCGCGCGGCATCCGCAAACGGCCGTCGCCGCCGAGTACGGCGCCGGCGCCGGTGCAGGTTTCAAGACAGTGCGGCGTCGCGTCGGCGAAGCCGATCTCTTCGAGAATTCTGAAGGCGTTGTCGACGATCGCGGCAACGCCCTCGTCGGTCAACGGCTTGTACTGGCCGCCGCTGTGGCCCGACCGAACCGGTCTGGCCGCCTCCGCAAGCGGCGCGGCGCGAGCGGCGCGGCGCGCCTGCCTGCCCCCCATTCTTCTTGTCACGGCAGTTTCCCCCAATGCAAACGGTTCAATTATCGCCTAGCCGCGAGTTTCAATCTCCGTGCCGGTCCTGTCAATCGGCTTGGCGACAAATTTGGCGCCTGTCAGGACGCGCATACGATAATTCCTGTCGCTGCGGTAGATTGCATGATGGTCCGGGCAAGGTGAAAATCGGACCCAAACATGTCCGCTGCCGGAGAAAGTCATGGAAAGCCAGGCCAGAATCGTCATCGTCGGCGGCGGCATAATGGGTATCGGGCTGGCGTACCACTTGGCCGGGGAAGGCGCCAAAGACGTCCTGCTGATCGAGAAAGGCGAGTTGACTTCGGGCTCGACCTGGCACGCGGCGGGCCAATGTCCGAACCTGGTCGGCAACTACAACCTGGCCAAGATTCACGAATGCAGCATCGCGCTGTACAGCCAGCTCGAACGACTGACCGGCCAGGCGGTCGGGTGGCACGGCTGCGGCAGCATCCGCTTCGCTCTCACCGAGCGCGACCTCGACTGGTTCCGCTACCTGCGCGGAATCGCCGATAACGTCGGCTACCATATGGAAATCATCGACGTCGAGCAGATCGGAAAGCTTAACCCCTTTATCAATACCGACGGTGTACTCGCCGGCGCCTGGACCGCCAACGACGGTCATGCCGACCCGTCGGGCCTGACCCAGGCCATGGCGCGGGGGGCGCGCGAAAACGGCGCGAGGATCGTGCGCAACAACCGCGTGACGGAAATCAATTCGCTTCCGGGCGGCGAATGGGAAGTCGTCACCGAGAACGGGACGGTCATAGCAGAAACCGTGGTCAACGCCGCGGGCTGCTTCGCTCGTCAGGTGGCGCAAATGGTGGGAGCGGATTTGCCCATCAGCAATATCCAGCACCACTATCTGGTTTCAGGCGATGTTCCCGAGTTGATCGAGAGAGAAGTCGAAATTCCCGTGATCCGGGATCCCTGGGCCTCGTCCTACATACGCCAGGAGCAGAAATCCGGCCTGATCGGGATTTACGAGCAGGAAGGCATCACCGAAGCCTGGCAGCCAGACGGTTTACCCCCGTGGCAATCGGACAGCGAACTGTTCTCCGACGATCTCGACCGCCTGATGCCATGGCTCGGACGCGCCATGGAGCGAATGCCGATCTTCGAGCCCGCGGGAATCAGGCGCATCGTCAACGGCGCCATCTCTCACAGTCCCGACGGACTGCCCTTGCTGGGGCCCGTGGCCGGGCTGCGCAATTTCTGGCTTTGCTGCGGTTCGTCCTTCGGCATCGCCCAGGGAGCGGGCTGCGGCAAGTATCTCGCCCAGTGGATTCTCCACGGCGACTCCGAAATCAACATGACCGGATTCGACCCGCGGCGCTTCGGCGTATTCGCCGATGTCGACTACATGCGGGCCAGGGGGCGCCAGGACTATGGCATGACCTATGCCACGGTTCCGCCGGGAGAAGAGTTGCCGGCGGCGAGAGAACTGCGGACGAGCCCGCTGTACGACAAATTGCGCGCCGGGGGCTGCGTCTTCACCGAGACCTTCGGCTGGGAGCGGCCGAAGTGGTTTTCGACCGATGGCCGCGAAGAAGAGTACAGTTTCCGCCACAACAACGTCTTCGAACTCGTGCGCGAAGAGTGTATGGCAGTGCGCGAACGGGTCGGAATCCTGGATCTTTCGGGCTTTGCCAAATACGACGTGACGGGGCCCGATGCGGAAAAGCTGCTGGACAGGCTTTGCGCCAATCGGTTGCCGAAGCCCGGACGAATCGCGCTCACGCATCTGCTGTCCGAAAACGGGCGCATCGGCGGCGAGGGGACCGTCACCCGCCTCGGCGACGAGTCCTTCTACGTGCTTTCCGCCGCGGGTGCCGAACTGCGCGATCTGGACCACCTGCAACAGGGCGTGCATCCCGGCGAGCAAGTGCGCATCGACAATGTCACCGACCGTCGCGGCGTGCTGGTGCTGGCCGGGCCCCATGCCCGGGACGTGCTGACGCGCGTAACGGAAGCGCCGCTGGACAACCAGGCCTTTCCCTGGCTGAGCGGCATGGAAATCGAGATTGCCGGCATGCCGGTACGCGCGCTGCGGGTGAACTACGTGGGCGAACTGGGCTGGGAATTGCATCCGCTCATGGAACACATGGAGGCACTCCACGATGCCCTGCTGGAAGCCGGCGCGGAGTATGGCATCCGCGATTTCGGCCTCTACGCGGTCAACAGCCTGAGACTCGAAAAAGCCTATCGCGGCTGGGGCGCGGAACTGACCAACGAAGTCACCTTGATCGACGCCGACATGGAGCGATTCATCAAGTTCGACAAGGGCGATTTCACCGGCCGCGAAGCGACGCTCAATCAGGGCGACCGCGAGTTGCAACTCATTTATTTCAGTCTCGATTCCGGCGATGCGGATGTGCAGGGCGGAGAGCCGATATTCGCGGGCGAAAGTTGTGTGGGAGTGACGACCTCCGGCGGCTTTGGCCACTATGTGCGGCAAAGTCTCGGATTCGGTTACGTTCCGCCCGCTCTTGCCGAGCCGGGCGCCGCGCTGACGGTGGAAGTGCTTGGACGAAGGCGGCAAATCAGCCTGCTCGGCGAGCCGGTTCACGATCCGGCCAACGAACGACTGCGCGCCTGACAGCCGATGACGAGCCGGTCCGTACCCAAAGCCGAACTGCCGCAACGCGCCGGCGTGATCGTGATCGGCGGCGGCGTGATCGGCTGCTCCGTCGCTTATCACCTGGCGCGGGACGGCGTTGCGGACGTCGTATTGCTCGAACGCAGGCAGCTCACTTCGGGCACTACGTGGCACGCGGCGGGTCTCGTGGGTCAACTGCGAACCTCCGTCAACATGACCGCGCTGGCGCGCTATACCAGCGAACTTTATCTGCGCCTCGAAGAGGAGACCGGCCAGGCGACGGGCTATCGGCGCTGCGGCTCCATCTCCCTCGCCACCAACGAGGAGCGGTTCGAGGAACTCAGGCGCAGCGCGTCCATGGCGAAAGTCTTCGAGTTGGACGTGCAGGTGCTCAAGGCCGAAGAGATCAAGGCCCGCGCCCCCCTGCTCAATGTCGAAGACGTACTCGGGGGAATCCATATACCGTCCGACGGCTATGCAAACGCCGTGGACGTCACCAACGCCCTGGCCAAGGGCGCAGCCGCCGCGGGCGCACGCATCTTCCAGGACACGCCGGTCACCGCCATATTGACCGAAGGAGGCCGTGTCGCCGGCGTGGCGACCGACCGGGGCGAGATCGACGCCGACTGCGTGGTCCTGTGCGCCGGCATGTGGACGAGAGAACTTGCGGCGTCGATCGGCGTGAACGTGCCCCTGCATGCCTGCGAGCACTATTACGCCCTGTTCGATTCGGTGGCGGGCCTCCATCCGGAATTGCCCGTCGTACGCGACTACGACGCCTGTTCCTACTACAAGTACGACGCGGGCAAATTGCTGGTCGGGGCCTTCGAGCCCAATGCCCGCCCCTGGGCGGCAGAGGGCATCCCCGAAGACTTCTGTTTCGATGAGATTCCCGGCAGCCTGGAGCATTTCGAGCCTATCCTCGAACAGGCCATGGCGCGCGTTCCGGCGCTGGAAACCGCCGGCCTGGCGAAATTCTTTTGCGGACCCGAGAGCTTCACGCCCGACGTGCGCTACCACATCGGCCAGGCGCCCGAGCAGGACAACTGTTTCGTCGCGGCGGGACTGAACTCTATCGGCCTGCAATCCGCCGGCGGCATCGGCAAGGTGATTTCGGAATGGATTCGGCTCGGGCATCCGCCGTCGGATCTCTGGGAAGTGGACGTGCGCCGCAATCCACCCTTCCAGCGCAACCGGAAGTACCTGCGCGAACGGGTCTCCGAAAGCCTCGGCCTGCTATACGCCGCGCATTACCCCTACCGTCAGTACGAGACCGCCCGGGGCGTTCGAAAATCGCCGCTGTACGACCGTCTGCATGCCGTCGGCGCGTGCCACGGCGAACTCGCCGGCTGGGAACGGCCCAACTGGTATGCGCCGCGCCCTGAGCTGGCTCGCTACGAGTACAGTTGGGGACGGCAGAACTGGTTCGAATACTCGGCGCAGGAACACCGGGCGGTACGGGAGCGGGTGGGTCTGTTCGATCAATCCTCGTTCGCCAAGTTCCTGGTCCAGGGCCGCGACGCGATACGGGTGCTGAATCGCGTTTGCGCGAACGACGTTGACGTGTCCCCGGGACGCATCGTCTATACCCAGTGGCTGAACGAACGCGGCGGCATCGAAGCGGACCTGACCGTTACCCGGTTGAGCGAGGAGCGCTGCCTGGTCGTGACCGCCGCCGCCACCGAAGTCCGCGACTTCAATTGGCTGCAACGGCATGTTCCGGCCGGCAGCCATTGCACGTTGACCAACGTGACTTCGGCGATGGGCGTGATTTCGATCATGGGGCCGGACTCCCGTGCGCTGCTGCAATCGCTGAGTCCCGACGATCTCTCCCACGAGGCTTTCCCCTTCGCCCATAGCCGGGAAATCGAACTCGGTCACGCGCTGGCGCGCGCCTCCCGCATAACCTACGTCGGCGAACTCGGCTGGGAACTCTACGTCCCGGCCGAATTCACGGCGGGCGTCTACGACGCAATTGTCGAAGCCGGCCCGGCCTTCGGCCTGGTCCACGCCGGCTACCATGCGCTCGATTCGCTGCGCATCGAAAAAGCCTATCGGCATTGGGGCCACGACATCACCGACGAAGACACGCCGCTGGAGGCGGGTCTTGGCTTCGCCGTCAAGTTCGACAAGCCGGGCGGATTCATCGGCCGTGAGGCCCTGCTGAAACAGCGGCAAACGGGGCCGGCGAAGCGCCTGCTGCAATTCCGGCTGCTCGACCCGAAGCCGCTGCTCTATCACGACGAACCCGTCTGGCAAGGCGATACACTGGTCGGGCGCATTACCTCAGGCGCCTACGGCCACACTCTCGGCGGCGCGATTGGCCTGGGCTATGTCGATACGGCAAAGGCGCCGGACCTTTCCGCAAGGGAATTCAGCATCGAAGTGGCCGGGGCCAGGATTCCGGCGGAAGCGTCATCAAGACCGATGTACGATCCCGACAACAAGAGAATCCGCTGCTGAAGCCGAGATTCAGGAAAGTCCGGTGATTATTCCCTCGGCGTCCACTCGTATGTCATGCGCCGATGGTTTCCGTGGCAGCCCAGGCATCGTCATGATGGCGCCGCACACTGGCACTATGAATCCGGCGCCTGTGGCCAGTCTTACTTCACGGATCTCGACGACATGATCTTTCGGGGCGCCGAGCAACTGGGGATCGGTCGAGAAACTGTATTGCGTCTTGGCCATGCAAACCGGAAACTTTCCGTAGCCGCTGTCCTGCAGCCTGGCGAATTCGTTGCGCACATGAAACGGAGCGGCGATGTCCCGGGCCCCATAGATCGTCTGCGCTATGCGGCGGGTCTTCTCCCACAGGTCGAGTTCGTCTTCGTACAGCAATCTGAAATCGGCGATTCCCGAATCGGCCACTCGCGCCACTTCCCCTGCCAGCTCGGTCGCGCCGGCGCTTCCCTCGGCCCAATGCCGTGACTCGATGGCGGTGACGCCGGCCTGCCGGCAATAGTCCATGATGGCCTGGATCTCGGCATCGGTGTCGGACGGATGACGATTGATCGCCACTACCGCCGGTACGCCGAACCGGCCGAGGATTGCAAGATGCTGACCCAGATTGACGCAGCCTCTTGCCGCCGCGGCGCTGTCCTCGCCAAGCAGATCGCTCCTGGCAACCCCGCCGTGCATCTTGAGCGCCTTGACGGTCGCTACCAGAACCGCCGCGTCAGGCGTGAGACCCGCCGTCCGGCACTTGATGTCGAAGAATTTCTCGGCGCCGAGATCCGCTCCGAAACCGGCCTCGGTCACCACGTAATCGGCCAGCTTGAGCGCGGTGCGGGTGGCGATGACCGAGTTGCAGCCGTGGGCGATATTCGCGAACGGCCCGCCATGGACGAATGCCGGGTTGTTCTCCAGCGTCTGTACCAGATTCGGCAACAGGGCGTCCCGGAGCAAGGCCGTCATCGCGCCTTGCGCACACAGTTCACGGGCTGTCACTGGCTGCTGGCCGCGGGTATAGCCGACGACGATTGCGCCGAGCCGTTCCTGTAACTCGGCCAGGTTCTGCGCCAGGCAGAAAACCGCCATGATTTCGGAGGTGCTGGTGATATCGAAGCCCGCCTCCCGGGGCACGCCGTGGGCGGTTCCACCGAGACCGATGGTGGTCTGGCGCAAGGCGCGGTCATTCATGTCCACCACGCGCCGCCATGTGATTCGGCGCGGGTCCAGATCCGGATTTGCGTTCCAGTGGATGTGATTGTCGATCAGGGCCGCCAGCAGGTTGTGAGCGGCCGCGATGGCGTGGAAATCGCCGGTGAAATGCAGATTTATATCGGTCATGGGCGCGACCTGCGCGTAACCGCCGCCCGTCGCTCCGCCTTTCATACCGAAACATGGGCCGAGACTGGGTTCGCGCAGGCAGATCGCAGCCTTCTTGCCGATGCGGTTCAGCGCGTCGCCAAGACCGATCGTCGTCGTTGTCTTGCCCTCGCCTGCCGGCGTCGGCGACATCGCCGTTACCAGGATCAGTTTGCCGGATGCGTCCGGCCGCGAGGAATCCATGGCGGCAAAGTCAACCTTGGCCTTGGCGCTGCCGAAGGGAATCGTATGATCGGCGAAGCCGAACTTGTCGGCGACCTCGCGTATCGGCAGCAAATCGGCCTTGCCGGCGATTTCAATATCTGACTGTTGTGTCATCGGATTTCCGTAATCTCCGAAACGCGATTTTGGCGATGCTCATGGCTACCGGAACGGGATTCGGTACGCAAGAGTAGATGGGTCTACCCGAAGCGCTCAATAAGTCCTGTCACTTCTGGAAGAAAATTCGTCGCAAAGCCAATAACTGAATCGACACCTGGCTGAAAAACTGCACGATCCTGTCGAAATTTACCTGTCGGCGCGGTCGACGCTGGGTGTCTTGCCGTAGAGTTCCCTGTAGGTCGTGCTGAAATGCGAACTGGAGACAAAGCCTGCCTGGGCCGAGATTTCGACAATGCTCATGCTGGTCTGGAAAAGCAGTTCGCGCGCTCGGGCCAGCCGCAGATACAGGTAATAGCGCGACGGCGAAGTCAACAGGTATTTCTGGAACAGGCGCTGAAGCTGGCGGCGGGAAAGCCCGACGTAAGTAGCCAGTTCAACCTGGCTGAGCGGCTCGCGGATATTGCTTTCCATCAGTTCCACCGCCGCCACCAGCTTCGCCGATTGTCCGCCGACCTGATGGCGCAACGGTACATGTTGCAGGTCCCTGGTATCGCGTATCCGATCGTGTACGAACTGGTCGGCGACCCCGGCGCTGATCTCGGCGCCGAGTTGCCGGCGGACGAAATACAGCATCATGTCCATCGGCGCGGTGCCGCCGGAACTGGTAAAGCGGTCCCGATCTATCGTGTAGATGCTCCTGCTGACCGTGACATTCGGAAATTGCTCGGTCAGGGCAGCGTATTCCTCCCAATGAACGCTGCACCGGTACCCGTCCAGCACACCGGAGCTGGCCAGGAGATAACTGCCCGTGCAGGTCGATCCAAGCGCCAGGCCGCGGGCGCTGCACGCGCGCAGCCAGTGCATGATCGGTTTCTCGCAATGGCGCTCGACCCTTTCGCCCCCACATACCATGACCGCGTCCAGTTCGCCGATCCGAACATCGTCGCCGATTGCGAAATCGGCGCTGATCGAAAGTCCGTCGCTGGCGCAAACCGGGCCGCCGCTCTCGGAAATCATCCGCCAGCGATAGACTTGCGATTCGGCCACCCGATTGGCCATACGCAATGTCTCGATCGCCGACGAAACGGAGATGAGCGTGAAATCTTCCAGCAGCAGGAAACCGAAACAGGTCGGCAATATTTGCGAATCGTTGTTTTCCATTGCGCGGACAATGTTAGCCGATTCCCGCCGAACGCCGGAAGTTCTCAAGATCGGCGGGCGTGTTGATATTCACGAAGCTTTCCGCCATTGCGGACAGGTCTGTTGAAGGTATGGCGTTAGCGTCGAGCCAGCGGTGTACGGCACGTCCGCCGCCGGCATAGAAATGCGCCAGCGATTTGGCCCTGTCACGGCCGATGAGCAAGGTAAGATTCTGACGCAGCTCGCCGTCATGCGCGACGGCGACGCCCCGCGCCAGCGCATCTGCCGACAGGGCTTGAACAAGATTGGGCGAAGTCCAGGGCGCATCTCCGGGACAGCTCAGGAACCACTCGCCGGGAATGCCCGCAAAGCAGGAAACCAGACCGCCAAGCGGTCCCTGATCCGGCTCGGCATCGACAAGAAGATCGCAGCCGAAATCCTGCCAGGCCTTTGCGTCCTGGCGGGCGCCGAGACTGAGGACGATGCGGGACGCCTGCGGACGCAGGCGCTCGATGACGAATTCGACGAGCGCGCGCTCGCCGATTCGAACAAGTGGCTTGTCGATGCCGCCAAGACGCCGCCCGCCGCCGCCGCACAAAACGATCGCGGTGACCTCTTCAGGCTTCAAGGACGCGTTGCTCGTGACAATAGAGGTTGAAGCCGCTTGATTTCAGGAAGCCGACGAGCGTGATTCCTTCCTGTTCGGCAAGTTCGATGGCGAGGCTCGACGGTGCGCCGATGGCAGCCACGAGTCCCACACCGGCCATGGCCGCTTTCTGGATGAGTTCAAAACTCGCGCGGCCGCTCAGGAGGACTCCGAACCCCGACAACCCGCCCTCGTGGAAACTGGAACCCACGAGCTTGTCGAGCGCGTTGTGCCGCCCGACGTCTTCGTGGAGGCGGAGGATCCGGCCTTTAGCGTCGAAACTCGCCGCGGCGTGGAGTCCGCCGGTGCGGGTAAATTCGCATTGGCGCTCGCGTAATCCAGCCGGCAGTTGTCGTAGTTTGGCCGCGGAAACCGCAAATCCGCTCCGTTCGCGGGGCGGCGCCTCGTGGGCGATGGCCGCCAGCGAGGCCTTGCCGCAGACGCCGCAACTCGAACTCGTATAGAAGTGACGCTTGAGTTTTTCCAGTTCCACTCGCACCCAGTCCTCGAGCTCCACCCGCAAGACATTGCACAATCCCTTGTCCGGGCTCGGCGGCCCCGAGTGCTCGACACGCCGGATGTCGGCCGGATTGCCGATGATGGCTTCTCCGGCGAGAAAGCCGGTCGCCAGCGCTTCGTCTTCGCCGGGGGTCCGCATGG
>CAZUSL010000094.1:0-4777 GCA_964622925.1 uncultured Pseudohongiella sp.
GCGCCGAGCTTCCCGTTACGTAGGCCGCCAGCTTGAACAGCCACGGCCGTTCCAGGATCATCCGCTCCTCAAGCCGCGCGGCCACCGCATTCAGCGAGTCGCCCGGTTCGACGATCACGGTCCGATCGGCGGATCCGGCAGCGAGGGGGTTCTCCAGCGCCAGCCGTGCGGAATACAGCCCGGCAAGCGCGAGGAGGGCCGCCGCGGCTACCCCGGCAACCACGGTCTTCGCGTTGCGGGTCATCAGACTCCGCGGAAGATCAGACAACCGTTGGTGCCGCCGAACCCGAAGGAGTTGCTCATGCTTACCCGCACGCGCATGTCACGCGCCGTGCCGGGCACGAAGTCAAGATCGCAGCCTTCGTCGGGATTGTCCAGGTTGATGGTGGGAGGAACCGCGCCGTCGCGGATCGCCAGGATCGAATACAGCGCCTCCAGCGCGCCGGCGGCGCCCAGCAAATGGCCGGTCATCGACTTGGTCGAACTCACGGCCACGCGCCCGGCATGGTCGCCGAAAACGTCCTTGATGGCGATCGTCTCGACCAGGTCGCCCAGCGGCGTGGAGGTGGCGTGGGCGTTGATGTAGTCCACGTCGTCGGAATCGATGCCTGCATCATCGAGCGCCGCGCGCATGCAGGCGGCCCCGCCCGCGCCGTCCTCCGCCGGGGCCGTGATGTGATACGCGTCGCTGCTCATCCCGAAACCGATGACTTCGGCAAGTATTTCCGCGTCGCGCGCCCGTGCATGCTCGAATTCCTCCAGCATCAGGCACACGGCACCGCTGGCGAGCACGAAACCGTCCCGATCCCGGTCCCAGGGCCGGCTGGCGCGTTCCGGCTCGTCGTTGCGCAGCGACAGCGCGCGGGCCGATGAGAAGCCGCCGATGCCCAGGTAGGCGATGCAGTGCTCGGCGCCGCCGGCGAGACAGGCGTCGGATTCGCCGTAGGCGATGGAGCGCGCCCCCAGGCCGATCGAATGGGTGGACGTGGAGCAGGCGGTGGCCGTCGCAATGCTCGGGCCGCGGGCGCCGATCTGTATCGAAAGCAGACCGGCGGGCATGTTCACGATAATGCCCGGAACCAGAAAAGGTGAAATGCGCCGCGGATTGTTCTGCTCCGCATAGCGCTCATGCGAGGCTTCGATGGTGCGGATGCCGCCAATTCCGGAGCCCACGTAGACGCTTACCCGGTCGGCGTTCGAATCGTCGATCACGAGCCCCGAAGAACGCAGCGCCTGGATGCCGGCCGCGACGCCGTAGTGGTTGAAGGCATCGAAACGCCGGACCTCGCGAGGCTCCATGTATTCGGTAGGATCGAAATCGCGGATCAGTCCTGCGATTCGCGAGGGGAAAGCCCCGATATTGGGTAGTTCCTCGTGGGCCGTGATACCGCTCTTCCCCTCGAGGACCGACTGCCATGAGGTCTCGGGATCGTTGCCGACGGGAGTAATCGCTCCCGCGCCCGTCACGACTACGCGACGTCCTTTCATCTGAATTACTCCAGGCGGCCAGGCGTGCCGGAAATCACGCTGGTGCCGTCAGTGCTTCGGTCCGGCCGCGCCGGTTCGGCTATTCCTCCAGGCGCGCGGAAATGAAGTCGATCGCTTCCTGAACGGTAGTAATCTGCTCGGCGTTTTCGTCGGGGATCTCGGTCTCGAACTCTTCCTCAAGCGCCATCACCAATTCCACGGTGTCGAGCGAATCGGCGCCTAGGTCGTCCACGAACGAGGACTCGTTCGTGATGCTGGATTCGGACACGCCAAGCTGCTCGGCGATGATCGCTTTGATCTGTTGTTCAACATTGCTCATAGATCCAATTCCCCTGGGAGCCGGGCGAAGCCGGCAGTAATGCCGAAGCGCGTATTCTAACGGAATTACCCGCGCCGGAGGACTCTTCTCTGTTCGACAGGCTGCGGTCTTACATGCTGTTTATCAGCTTCAGTATGTAATTCCCAAGGCTATGCCACGCAAAAGTGGATGCCATCGAATACACTATAACTGCCACCAGCAACAGCAACAGGCGCCCCACGTGGCGCAACGGCGATGCTGCGGCGAGCGCGCGTTGAATAGCCGCGCGAGTGCGTCCCGACCGGTTCCCGCGAGATAGCGCGCTGTCCGCAGGCGGGATGAATCGCCGAGCGATCAGCCAGGCCGCCAACGCATATACGCCACTTATTGGCAGGCAAGCCAACAAGTATTGTGCGATGGCCGCGGTATCTGCAGCGGAGAGAGAAACTCTTTGTAAAACTCCAGCAAATACCGGCCATGCGGCGTATCCATTGCCTAGTACCGGCGTCAGAAAGAGGGTTGTTGCCGCCACAACATAGACCCGTCGCCGCTTGAGTATCGGCCAGGTGAAGTAGCAGGCGGCCAAGGGCGCATACCAGACCGCAAAATAGGTGGCGGCATCCAGATTAAAGGGATTCAACGACATGTTGCGCGCATCGACGTTTCGGTGTTATTTCCCAAGGTTATTCAACACGAAGGTGGACGTCATCGAATACGCCATGACCGCCATCAGGAGCAGCAACAGGCGCCCCATGTGGCGCAAGGGCGATGCTGCGGCGAGCGCGCGTTGAATGCGCGCGCTAGTGCGTCCCGGCCGGTTCTCGTCGGATTGTGCGTTTCCCGCAGGCGGGATGAATCGCCGGGCGATCAGCCAGGCCGCCACCGCATAGACGGCGCTTATGGGCAGGCAAGCCACCAGCAAGTACTCGGCTTTGTCAGCGGCATCGGCACGCGTCGCTAACACTTGAAAAAAGGTAGCGAAGACGGGCCGGGCCGCAAATCCGGTGCCTAGTGCCGGTGCAAGAAAGAGGGTGGCTGCCGCTACGACATAAATCCGCCGCCGCTTGAGTATCGGCCACGCGACGTAGCAGGCGACCAGGGGCGCATACCAGACCGCGAAATAGGCGGCGGCCTCCAGATTAAAGGGATTCAATGACATTTTGCGTGCTCCTAGGGTAGCGGCCCATCGGGAGGCTGAGACGGCGGTTCCTGATTCTCGTTGTTTTTTGTCGCAACGTGAATGATGTCCGCCCTTGTTCATACACTCGGTATTGCTGGACCGGTCGGGCCCGCTGGCCTGTAGCGCGAGCCACCCGTTTAGATCAGGCCTACCCATCCTTTACGCTCCGCAAGTGCCGGCGGAGCCACAGTGTTTTCGTGACAGAAGTGTGGGCGGCCAAATTCGAAAGGTTGCGGTATTACATGCTGTTTATCAGCTTCCAAATGTAATTCCCAAGGCTATGCCACGCGAAGGTGGAAGTCATCGAGTACACCATGACCACCACCAGCAGCAGCAATAGGCGCGCGGCGTGGCGCAAGGGCGATACTGCGGCGAACGCTTGTTGGATGAGGAAGCGAGCGCGTTCCGGCTCGTCCTTGCCGGATTGCGCGCTTCCCGCAGGCGGGATGAATCGCCGGGCGATCAGCCAGGCCGCCAAAGCATAGACAGAACTTGTGGGCAGGCAGTATATGCGGAAAAACTGCATCTTGTTCTCAAAGGAGAGCGCAAACATCTGAAAAACGCTAGCGAACGCGGGCCACGCCGCAAACCGGGTGCCTATTGCCGGCGCAAGAAAGAGGGTGGCTGCCGCCACGACATAGACCCGCCTCTGCTTAAGTATCGGCCAGGCGAAGTAGCAGGCTGCCAGGGGCACATACCAGACCGCAAAATAAGCGGCGGCGTCCAGATTAAAGATATTCAAAGACACTTTCCGTACTCCTAGGGTAGCGGCCCACCGGGAGGCTGAGACGGCGGTTCCTGTCCGGGGCACCATGTCCTGGATTCGAAAGCTTCAATCATGTCTTCATCCAGGTCATCAAACGCGCCCGGACCCCTGGATTGGTTTTGGCCATCCATGATCCCGCTGTTCCCCGTACCTCTCGTAGCGACATGAATGTTTTCGCCTTTTTCATACACTTCCCGATAGACTTGGTTGCAGTGATCGGGACGGGCTTTTCCTTCCTCTTTATCCGCGGGTTTCGGACAGCCTTCGGCTCCGCTTCCCCACTTACCTGTTTCGTCGTTGTGTAGCACATGTTCTTCCAGCGGGATTTGAGCGATCGCATATTCGGAAAGGCCGAAGTATGGCCCCACGGCCACTTGAACGGGCTCGTCTTGGAAGGGCCAGCCGAGATCCAAGGAGACTTCGTCACCATGGCTCACGGCCGAGCCATAGCTGCTTTTCCCTGGGGCGTGATAATGCCGCAGCCAGCAGGCGATATTGTCCAGATTGCATCCCGTTTCCGATTTGGAGCATACCTTGTTGTCAGCGGCATAGTCATGCGTAATGGGGGGCCATTGGGGCTCTTCGTTTTCCTCTTCCTCGTCTTCCTCCTCTTGGGAATTATAATGATGGGTTGACGGGCTTCGGAGCTTGGTGGCGGGAAATGATGGCGAAGGCCGACAGGCTGCTGGGGCGGCACCAAGTGTGCTGGATATACCTGATTGAACTGCCGCCGTATCGGTTCAAGATCGGTCGCACGAAAGATCCGGAGGTAGTTGATCGGCTGGAGGCCGTCAAGCGGGGAGATCAGGCAGCGAGGCTGGTGCGGGCGTGGCCCGCGATGGTTTCATGGGAAGAGGTCGCCCGTGCGTGGATCGAGGCGCACTTTGAGCTGGTACCGCTGGGGCACGAGACCTATATCGGCCAGCCGAATCAGATCGAGGCCATAAAGGAGAGCCTCGACAGCCTGTTTGAGCGTTTGCCCAGCGTGGACGACCGGATCGGGCTGTCGGAGGAAGAGTCGAAGGTCTGGAAGTTGCGAGGAGAA
>CAZUSL010000095.1:0-2610 GCA_964622925.1 uncultured Pseudohongiella sp.
CCACTCTGACATTGCACTATGTGAGTCGCCGTCTGGCGGATTAAGTTCAGCGGGCGTGCGAGGCATGGATGCCGAGCCCGAAGCCTACAGGGACGTATTTACGGCGTCCGCTGAACTTAATCCGCCAGACGGCGACGGATCGAAGCCACAGACCCTAAAGACCCAAAAACAGTATAATCGCGACCTTCGGGACACCCACTCCAGCAGAAGAGGTTTACATGGCAGATCAGTCCGCCGGCCGGAAGCTGCGCCAGGCGCTGACGGAAAATTCGCCCCTGCAGGTCGTCGGCGCGATCAACGCCTATTGCGCGATGCTTGCCGAGACCGCGGGCCACAAGGCGATCTATCTGTCCGGCGGCGGAGTCGCGGCGGCGTCCTGCGGCCTGCCCGACCTCGGCGTGACTACCCTTGACGACGTGCTGACCGACGTCGACCGAATCTGCAACGCCAGCGAACTGCCTCTGCTTGTCGATATCGATACCGGCTGGGGCGGCGCGTTCAACATCGCGCGATCCATCAGGGCCATCGAAAAGGCCGGCGCCGCCGCAGTCCATATCGAAGACCAGGTGCTCGAAAAACGCTGCGGACACCGGCCCAACAAGGCCATTGTCAGCAAGGGCGAAATGTCCGACCGCGTCAAGTGCGCCGTCGACGCCCGCAACGACAGCGATTTCGTCATCATGGCGCGAACCGACGCCCTCGCCTCGGAAGGACTCGATTCCGCCGTCGAACGCGCAATCGCCTGCGTTGAAGCCGGCGCCGACGCGATCTTTCCCGAAGCCGTGACCGAACTCGATCAATACCGCCGCTTCGCCGAAGCCGTGTCCGCGCCTGTACTCGCCAACATCACCGAATTCGGCCAGACCCCCCTCTTCACCCTCGAACAATTGCGCGAGGCCGGCGTGGCGACCGCGCTCTATCCGCTAAGCGCTTTCCGCGCCATGAGCCAGGCGGCCTTGCAGGTATATCGTTCGCTCGCCGCGGACGGCCACCAGCGCGCCGTGCTCGAAAACATGCAGACGCGCGAAGACCTGTACGAAGTGCTCGGCTATCACGAATTCGAGAAAAAACTCGACCGCCTGTTCGCCGAAGAGGCTCAAAATGTCTCGAACGCGGATTAATGGAGATCATGCATCCTGAACTGGAGTTGAAACATGCCGGGAAGACCGCTTGAGGGCGCCGGACTGCGCGGGCAAGTCGCCGGAACCACCTCGCTTTGCACCGTAGGCAAGACCGGGTCGGGACTGACCTATCGCGGCCACGACATCGAAGTGCTGGCGCGCAAGGCGCGTTTCGAGGAAGTCGCCTGGCTGCTCCTGAAAGGCGATCTGCCCTCGCAATCCGAACTGGACGAATACAACGGCAAACTCCAGCGTCTGCGCGGACTGCCAGCCGAGTTGCGCGAGGCGCTCGAGCGGATTCCCGCGAGCGCCCATCCCATGGACGTAATGCGGACCGGCTGCTCGATGCTCGGCAATCTCGAACCGGAAGGCGATTTTGCGAATCAGGACGAAGTGGCCGACCGGCTGCTCGCGGTGCTGCCTTCGATCATCTGTTACTGGTACGTCTGGAGCCATCACGGCCGGCGTATCGAAACCGAACTCGACAGCGATTCCATAGGAGCGCATTTCCTGCACATGCTGCATGGCAAGGCGCCCAACGAGTTGTTCCGCGAA
This sequence comes from uncultured Pseudohongiella sp., assembly GCA_964622925.1. Lineage (GTDB taxonomy): Bacteria > Pseudomonadota > Gammaproteobacteria > Pseudomonadales > Pseudohongiellaceae > UBA9145. Next base: position 1,677 of record CAZUSL010000095.1, read on the forward strand.
GTGATGAACGTTTCCCTGATCCTCTACGCCGAACACGAGTTCAACGCTTCCACCTTCACGGCCCGGGTCGTCGCCTCGACGCTGTCCGACATGCATAGCTGCATTACCGCCGCCATCGGCGCCTTGCGCGGCCCGCTGCATGGCGGCGCCAACGAGGCGGCCATGGAAATGATCGAGAACTGGGGCTCCCCCGACGAGGCCGAACGCGAAATTCTCGCCATGCTGGAACGCAAGGAAAAGATCATGGGCTTCGGACACGCGGTATACCGCGAATCCGACCCGCGCAACGGCATCATCAAGGGCTGGGCGGAAAAACTGGCGGACCTGGTCGGCGATACCGTGCTCTATCCGGTATCGGTGCGTTGCGAAGAGGTCATGTGGCGGGAAAAGAAACTTTTTCCCAACGCCGATTTCTTCCATGCCTCGGCCTATCATTTCATGGGCATTCCGACGGAATTGTTCACGCCGATATTCGTCATGGCGCGAATCACCGGCTGGGCCGCCCATGTGAAGGAACAACGCGCGAACAACCGCATCATCCGGCCGAGCGCGGAATACGCCGGACCGGCAAGCGCCGATTGGGTGGACATCGCCGAGCGGCCGGAGAGGCGCACATGAGCGCCGGCGCGGATCTGAACACCCGACCCGATCCGGATCAGGTCCTGGTCGATATCGCCGACTACGTCTGCGACTACGAAATCGATTCGAAGGAAGCCTACGACACGGCCCGGAACTGCCTGATGGACAGTCTCGGCTGCGGCCTGCTCGCGCTGCGCTATCCCGAATGCCGGAAACTGCTCGGACCGCTGGTGGAAGGCACCGTCGTGCCCAACGGCGTGCGCGTGCCGGGCACCCAGTTCCGGCTCGACCCCGTGAAAGCCGCCTGGGACATCGGCTGCGTCATCCGCTGGCTCGACTACAACGACACCTGGCT
>CAZUSL010000096.1:0-40119 GCA_964622925.1 uncultured Pseudohongiella sp.
GCCTTCAGGTCCGGCAACTCGTCCTTATGGAAACTGCCTTCGTTGTTCCAGCGGATGTCGGCGTCGATGCCTCGCACCGCTAGGTTCATCTTCGCGAGTCGCCAAGTCGTGTAGTTGCTTTCCTGCCCGTAGATGGCGATGTCGCCGATACGCCCGCCATGCTCTTCAACGAACTTCTCGGACTGGACGAACATACCTCCGGAGCCGCAGCAGGGGTCGTAAACGCGGCCTTTATAGGGTTCCAGCATCTCGACGAGTAGCCGGACCACGGAGCGGGGCGTATAAAACTCGCCGCCGCGTTTGCCCTCGGAACCGGCGAAGCTGCCGAGGAAGTATTCGTAGACCCGTCCGAGAATGTCGCGGGAGCGATCCGACTCCTCGGCCATGCCGATCCCGCTCACAAGATCGATAAGTTCGCCGAGCATGACTTTGTTGAGCGCCGGGCGAGCGTATTCTTTTGGCAGGACGCCCTTGAGTGAGGCATTGTTGGCCTCGATCGCGAGCATGGCATTGTCTATGTGCTTGCCGATCGTCGCTTCCTTGGCAGTGGCTTGCAGATGCGACCAGCGAGCCTCCCTCGGTACCCAGAAGACGTTTTCGGCGAGGTATTCCTCGGGATCCTCGGCATCGGCGAGGTCGTCTTGGAGCAATTCCGCCCGCTTGGCCTCGAAGGCGTCTGAGATATACTTCAGGAAAATCAGGCCCAGGGCGACATGTTTGTAGTCGGACGGCTCCATGTTGCCGCGCAGTTTGTCCGCTGCGGCCCATAGCTGCGCCTCGAAACCGAGATTGGCGCCGTTGCTGGGTGTTTTTGCCATATTGGTGCTTACCTGCTTCCTGTGTAGTGGGACGCCGTATGTCATTGCGTCCTTGAATAAACTATCCGCAATCGCCGTGACGCACGATTATTGCGTCAATACATTGGCTCCACCTGCGGAACCCAGCAGCTAACAGCGGGTTATGCCAGAGTTACCGGCTCATGGCAACGTTGAGGGAGACTTAGCTTGGGGCGTGTCAACTGGATCGATCAAAAGGCGGGCTCACAGCCATGCGCGGTAGGTTGTCGGAGCCTCATTTGTATACTCAAAAGCGATATCTCAACGGTTCTCCGACTGCGCCTGGATCGCCTTGGTCAATTGTTTCTGGTTCCATGGCACGACTTGAATCTTGTTGTCGGTGATTGCTTTGGGCAAGTTCTTGGGAGGGCTATCGCCCTTGTGCATAGCGACGACACCTTTACCCATAGAGATGCTTTCTCGAATTTCCCAATCCACCCATTTGCTGTTTGCAGTCTTGTCTGACACATAGACGACTGTAACGGACGACTGCCTAATGCGTTCTCGGATGCCGCGCTTAATGTATTCGGCCTTCTCACTGTCGAATGGTTCCCTCAGGGACCAGTCGTTGAATTCAATGTCGCTATTCTCATTCTTCGCTTGCCCGCGAAGCAAGTTCACTTCGTCCAAATCCTCAGAAGAAAAACTGATGAACACGTTGCGTTTTCCTACACTCCCTTCTTTCAGCGACTTCTTTGCGCGTTCTTCCAGCCGCTGGAGTTCATCAGGCGTCAAGCTGCGTCCGCCGCCACCTCCACCCATGATTAGCTCCTTTCCTTAGCGTTAGAGATTTCCACACATGCAATACAAACTCCGCAGGGAGTATCGCCGCCTGCGTGACAGGAGTACGCATCCTGCAAGCCGCGGGCCGCGGCCATCGCCAAGACATCGCTCTTTGAGAACTCGATTAGCGGCGTCAACACGGAGATGGACTTGCCCATCGCAACTTCGATCATGCGCTCGCATTCTTCCACGAACTCTCTGGTCTGGTCTGGAAAAAGATGGTCTTCGGGATCAAGTAGGCCAAGCGCGATGCTATCAGCTTGGATCTTGAAGGCATGAGCGGCACCGGCCAGTGCAAACAGTAGATTTCGTCCAGGGAGAAAGGCGTCCTCGTTGATGCGCAGGTTCTTGTCGGTTAGTCCGCTTGGAATCGTTCTGCCGAATCCCGCCAGGTCCATTCTGATCACTTTAGGCAAACCGAAATACGCATGTAATCGCTGGCAGGCTTCCCATTCCTTTTCTACTCCAAGTTGTCCATAATCGATGAACAGCGGGAAGAGTTCTACTCCTTCCTCATGGGCCAACAGGCTCATTAGGGTTGAATCGAATCCACCGGAGACGAGAGGCACTATGCCCATGCCCGCGCCTCCTCTCTAGCCACCTTCAGGACAACCCATACTGCCAGATCGAAGCGGTCTGGCGAACAACCCAACGAGCAAGCGTGCTGGATGAAGGCATCTTCAAGCGTTTCGTACTTCCGAATGGTCGGCACGGATCTGAACAGCTTCTCTGTCAAGCCTACCCAATTCATGTAGGCTAACACATGCACATCCAACACCGCGACATGCTGTGCAAAGCCGATATTCCGAAGGAAAAGGCTGGCTTGTTTCGGCCCGATTCCTGCGATCTCGTCCGTCAGCAACCGGCGAGCGGTTCGAACATCGCGGGCATCTTGCAGGAAGCCACGGATCGACTTCGATCTACCGTACAGACGTTCAGCGGCTTCCCGAAGTTGCTTGGCCCGGATTCGGTAGAATGGATAGCCGTCAGACAATGCAGCAGTCACGTCATCTTGATATTGCTTAAATCGGCTCTCTCTTCTTCTGGCGGTTAACAATTCGCACTCTTCCAGTCTTTCAACTGCTGCGTAAGCCACCTCGAAACGGACACGGCTACCAAGAATGCAGGAGACCAGTTCCCGCCAAAGGTAGTCTTCGCTTTGCGAGATCCAGCTAGACATAGTGTGGCGCTTCCTCTCCATGGAACTCCAAACGTCGAAGATTGCATGCTCGATGGTGGTAAGGGAGTAATGGACTGCGTTCATCAGGCGTCACCTCCTGCGATAGCAATTTCCAGATTTTTGGCTTGCTGTTCGGAAGCGTAGCTGCGCAGAAAAGCATTTGCGCGGTCGCCGTGTATGGCATCTCGCAATCCGGCCATGAATGGCTCGTAAAATTCAAGGTTGTGCATCAGGACCGACTGGATATACGGAAGAGGACTATCATTACCCCATTCCGTCTGATGACGGAATAAGTCCCAATGCTGAAAATGTGAAAGGCGACCGGTGTCGTGGTCTACTACCGTCTGGCACCATTCCAAGCCGTCGAAACTATCAGCTCCTGCGATGGCGTAGCAATTGATGGAAAGTGGATTTCCCGTACCAAGCAAATGCAGCGGAATATATGTGCCCACCGAATTGAGCGAGTCTCGTATTCTTCTCACCGTTTGCATGCGCTCAAAGATTCCCTCTCCAAGAATGCGCTCGGGAACCGCCAACATCACAGGAAACAGCTGTTCGGCCACTAACTGCGCCGCCTCGGGAAGAAGCGCTGCGTCGCCATGCACAATCGGAACAACGGTCCCAGTCGCGTGTTTTTGGTCACGAAGAACGCTAAAGACGACTTCGGCTGCAATTCCCTTCGCATCGCCTGTAGGGTCTTGTTTGTCGTGACAAAAACAGAGGTGATATTGGCTGGTGTTCGCAATCCTGTGAAAATGCTCTGGAGACCAGTTTGGGTCGTCCTTCCAATACCTTTCATAGTTCCCGCTGTCCATGAGAATTACCGCACCACGCTCCGCGCTTCGCATCAAGGCAGACTCCATGCGCATCCGCTGGTCATTGACACATCGAGCAAAGTCATAGGCCGACGCAAGAAAAAGCGGGTGGGCAGCGCCATCGAGTAGCTCTACATAATCGACTGGCATTAGATTGGTCTTGACACTGGACACCGAGGGGAAAAAGCACGGCAAGGCGATGGAGGCGCTCCCCAAGGTTAGCTCGGTATGTCGCTCAACTGCTTGGGCCATCAAGTCCTTTGCCGCTTTTCACCTGCTTTCCTATACTTTTTCGACCGCTTTCTTGATCGCGTTGAATGTAAATGACATTGCCCACGATGCCCCAACGCCAAGAAGCTCGCTGGGTGTGGCGTTCTCGGAGGGAATCTTCACCGCGACCAATTTCTTTTTCAGTTGCTTGGCCTTTTCGATTTCCCAAGCAACCCAACTGCTTTTGCTAGTCTTCTTGCCGACGAGACATAGCAAATAAGTCGCAGAGTTGATCTTCGCAGAGATGGCTCGCTTGATCGCTGCCGCATCTGTACTTTGAATCGAAACATCAGCCGATTGGTCACTAAGCGCAAAATCGAATTCCCTATTCTTGTCCCAAGCCAGCAGCAAGTTCTTGTAGTGCTTGTCATTGTCGTAGTCATAGCTGATGAAAATCTTCTTCTTAGCCAATTTTCGTATCCTCCTTCTTGTGGGTGTTGAGCCGTTGCAGCCAAACTGAATTCTCTTGGCTGACCAACGCCTCAACTCTCTCTACCAAGACTGTAAAAGCGTTCTCCCCCGCATAGGGCCCGGTCTTAGTCAGGAACATGTACTTTTCATGCTTCAAGGATTCGGCAGTTGTACGATATTCGATCCAGTGTTTGCGGAACTGGTACAAAGAGACAATACCCGTAGTGATGGCTGTAGCGGAACCGAGTATTGCGACCACTACACGTGCCCACATCTCGCTGGTGAAGATGGAGAGTACGGGCACGGAAGCTGAAGCTACCAGCATAATGATTTGAAACCCCATGAACCACTTCTTGTTGATCCCGCTTTTACGTTCGTAAAATTCGATCTGATCCTCGACGCGATCTTTGAGGTATTCCTCAGGGGTCACTCGTCTTCTCCTTTCGACCCAATCTGCTCGAAATCGGCCACTATAACACCCATGGGATATTCACGCCGCCATTGCGCCTATTGGTGGGAGTGGGCGCCCCGTCGCTGCTCCCTCGCTTCTCATTTCGAGGGCGCTCAGCAGCTAACAGCGGATTACGCCAGAGTCCCCGGGGCATGGACGTTGCCCATTAACACCATGGTAAGGGGGAAGGTTGCCAATCCGACCGTCAGAAATATAAGTCGCTAAGTTGTAACTGCCACAATCAATCTGCATTCTCACCTCGTCCACTATCCTTATGGTCAAAGTCTGAATAACCGGCGGTAGCGATAAGGCACGAGTTTTCGCGTGATGTATCGCGATATGGGATCAGATCTTGATCGGTAACGTCTGGAGCGAAAACGCTTTCCGTAATTCTCAGGCGCTTGTGGCGGAACGTCCATGGTTCTCCAGGTGCGGGGGTCATGAAAACTGTCATAGTTCCACATGCCTGCGCGATTTTTTTTGGCAAATGCCTGTTGCTGATTGTACTGGTCGCCGTAAGCGGCAACAGCCCAGCCGCTCTTAACCATGAATTCGTTGATATCGGTTTCGCCAAGATACACGGTTCCGATCAAGCGATGATATTTGTCGGCGTCAGTTATCACAGCGCGGACTTTCTTGCCGCCAATGAGCTTGATCAGCCTGTGCTTTATGATTCCGCCGTGATTGACGGTTCGACCGTGGATTACCGCGGGCTGGCCATGCTCGGGCGCGTCAATACCTGCAAGTCTGATTTCCTGGCCGTTCACATTGATGCCGTCGGCATCGGTAACTCTGGCGCGACCGATTATCTCGAAGGGGAAGTGGGCTCTGGCTCTTGCCGCCGACGCACGTGCGTACTTTCGAGATGATTTAGGCTTGAGCCAGGCGTTGAACAACAAAGTCAACGCTACAAAGATCGCAGTTAATGTTATGAGAGTAGGATCCACAAACAACTTTGTTGCGTTTAGCTATCCAGCGTTGGCCCGGAGGGTGGGGATGCCTGAAACGTCAACTGCGCGTTCGGCCAAAGCAAGGTCATGATTGCGTTGCAGATTTACCCAGAAATTGGCGCCATTGCCAAAGAGTTTGCCGAATCGAACAGGCATTTCGGCCGTGACCGGCTGTCGCTCGTTCAATATGTCATAAAGCGTCTGCCGAGAGATTCCGAGGGCGGTCGCCACTGCCGACTTGCTCATGCTTATCGACGGAAGAATTTCCTCTCGGAGTAATTCGCCCGGATGCGCGGGTACTATTGAGGCATGTCGCTTGATCATCTGTGATAATCCTCTCTGGCGATTGAAAGCTGATGCGAGGACCGACATTTGTCAAGTAATGCCTGAAATTAGCATCCATGGGATACCCACGCTGCAATGTCCCACGGATTGGAGTGGTTTTCCGTCTTGATGCCTGGGGACGGGACTTAGGCGATATTCAGACAGTTCCCTTGCGGTGCTTTTCGTGCATCTCCCGTTTGAATTGCTCAGGGTCGAAAGGCTGGGATTTGCCGCTTTGTTCGCCTTCGATCAAGGCCGTGCGTATAGCTTCGATTTGGGATCTATCGGGCTGGTCCCGATGGATGCGTTTTGGATATGGGAATTTCATACTATTTCACATTCTTGCAAGAAATGGCAGCCTTAACAATTCAGCTACCGGCTATTGACGGCAATACCGGTCATGCGAATACTGGCGCAATAGAGGAGTTTCGCCATGACATACATTCGCGGTCAGACAGGGTTCATTGCCATTGCCTTGCTTTGTTTCATTCCCGTCGCTCCGGCCCAGCAGCTCGATCAGGCAACGGTGGATGGGTGGTTCGAGACGCTTTCCAACTGGGGGCGCTGGGGTCCGGACGATGAAAAGGGCACGGTCAACCTGATCACCGAGGAGACGCGGGTGGCCGCGGCGCGGCTGGTGCGGACCGGGGTTTCGGTTTCGATGGCGCATGAATTGCTGGAGGAGGAAGCGGCGGACAATTTCAGCCCCTTCGAGCATCGCATGACTTCGGTCGGCAGCAGTCCCGGACCCTGGTCGGGGGATTTCGTCGGCGTCTCCTATCATGGCTATGCGCATTCGCATCTTGATGCGCTTTGCCACCGCTTTCAGTTCGGCACGATGTATAACGGCTATCCCGAAGACGAAGTGACCGAGGAAGGCTGCGCCAGGCTCGCGATCACATCCTTCGGCGACGGCATCTTCGGCCGCGGGCTCGTCATGGATTTTCCCGCCATGCGCGGAGTCGACTGGCTCGAGAACGGCACAGCCATTACCACAGAATGGCTCGATGAATGGGAGGAATTGCATGGCGTAACCGTCGGCGCCGGCGACATCGTGCTGATCCGGACCGGCCGCTGGCCGCGGCGGGAAGCGCTCGGGCCGTGGAATCTTGCCAACGATTCCGCCGGCCTGCACGCATCGACCGTACAATGGTTCAAGGATCGCGACGTGGCGCTGATCGGCAGCGATTCGGCGCTGGACGTGAAGCCTTCGGGCGTCGAGGGCTATAACTCGCCGGTACACGCCCTGGTGCTGGTCGCCCTCGGCATGCCCATTTTCGACAACCTGGATCTGGAAGCGGTAGCGGCCGAAGCCGAGCGCCACGGCCGGCCGGAGTTTCTCTTCACCACGGCGCCGTTGCGGGTATCCGGCGGCACCGGTTCGCCGCTGAATCCGATCGCTACGTTCTGACTACCACTGGTACTGGACGCGGCCAAACAGGTTGACGCCCTGGCCGTACATGCGGCTGCCTTGGGGCACCACGCTGTTGAGTACGCGATTGAAGCCGGTCAGGTGGTCGACGTAGTCGGTATCGAACAGGTTCTCCGCGCCCAGGGTGAAAGTGAATCCCTGGCCGGTCAGCCAGTCCAGGTAGACGTTGGTCAGGTTGTAGCCGTCGGTCGGATCGGAACTGTTGTTCGGGTTCATCGGATCGTAGGTGTTGGTGCGGGAAATATTGTCCTGTTCCATCACCACGACCTGTTCGATGCGGGCGGAAAAATTGCCTGTCTCATATAGCAGCGAAGCGCGGATGTTGTTCGGGTTTACCCGATACAGGTAGTCCGAAATATCGCCGCGTTCGGCGTTCACCTGCGAAGCCATGCCTTCGACCCGCCATCGATCGTCGATGGGAAAGCCGAAAGTCAGGTCGAAGCCGCGAAACTCCGCCTCGGTGTTGGCGAACATCAGCGGAGTCGGGTCTCCGTTGGCGTTGCGGCTGACGCCGACAACCGCCATGTGGGTCGCCGGTACGCCCTGGATGTAATCGTCGACATCCCGGACGAAGAAGCGGGGGGAAAACCAGGCCGTACCAATGCTCCAGTCGAAGCCGAGCTCGAACTGGTCGGATGTTTCCGGCGCCAGGTCCGGGTTGCCGACATAATTATTGCCGTCACCAAGTCCGGCGTTGATTTCCAGCGGAATCCAGAGGTAACGCTCCTGGTACAGCGGCGAGCGCGTCTTGCGGCCGTAACCGGCTTCCACAACCAGGTTGGCCGTCAACTGGTAACGCAGCTTGGCCACCAGGTCATTGTTGTCGTCGTTCTGCGAGCGCTCGCGCGAATTGAAACCCTGGCGCAGCATCCAGACCGCCCGCGGGGGCGTGCCCATGCCCCACATGGCTGGATTCATGTCCACCAGCCGGGCGGGGAAAGCGTCGATTTCGCCGGCGCTCATTTCCACGCGTTCGAGCCTGCCGCCCAACTCGACATACCAGTCGTCATCGAGGATCGCCGACCATTGTATGAAGGCCGATTTGCTGTCGGTTTTCACGTCATTGAAATTCTCGACGAAGAAAGGCGCGAAATCCGGGTCGGTCACGCTCACATCGTGTTCGCCGTCCTTGCCTTCGGCGCCGATTTCGAGCACCCCCGGGCCGACTTCGAGATCGAAGACGAGCCGGAAGCCCGATTCTTCGCTTTCCGCGAATGCGAAGCGCTTGTCGTCGTCGAGGAACGGAGGCAGCGGCAGGCTGGAAAAATCGGGAGTCGGCCGCAGCAGGTAGTTGCTCATGCCATGCTCGATGTTCGACCGGTATACGCCGAACTCTACGCCGAGATTCCCGAGTTGCCCGTTGTATCTGAAGTTGAAGGTGTCGGTGTCGAACCAGTCGATGTCCATGGGCAAGGTGGGCGTGCCGCTGTCCTCGGTCTCGATGCGATGGGCGTCGAAAAGCACTTCGTGCGAGCCGCTCTGAAATCCGTAGCCGGCGCCATAGATCGCGCGGCTGTATTGCGTCGCGGCCACCTCGCCGTTGGCGGATTCGTAATTGTCGCCCCGGTCGAGATTGCCGATCCCGTAAAGCCGGTGATTGGCGTTGCTGCCGCCGAGAATCAGCGAACCGCTCGTACTGCCCGCGGCCGAACCGGCCGACAATTCGGTGTCGCCATGCCAGTCCCATCCGTCGCTGTCATTGAATGCGGGGCGTTTCCAGCTTGCCGTTGCGGCGCCGCCGATACCGCCGCCGGTCGAGATGGAGGCAATGCCCTGTTCGACGACCAGATCGTCCATCAAGGCAGAAGGAATATGGTGCAGGGGAGGCGCCATCCAGTTGGGACCGCCGCCGTGAATCAGCATGCCGTCGATACGCACGTTAATGCGGGGGCCGAACATGCCGCGATATTGAATCTGCCCGGTCAGGGGACCGTTGTGGTTGGCGCCGCCGCCGGGTACGCGGCTGATCAGCAAGGCGGAATCCGCGCCCGAACTGGTGCGCTGGGCGTTGAACTGTGTTTCAAGAAACTCCTGCCGTCCGACAACGCGGATTTCGCCGACTTCTTCGTCCTGGGCGAGAAGAGGTCCGCTTGCGGCAAGCAAGACAGGCGCGGCCGCCGCGGCAAGGAGAGATCTGTTCAGGGGCACGGTGCGACTCCGGCATCGTTGGGAAAGCGGGGAAATTATAGGTTTCCCGCTACCGGAATCCGATGTGGCATATTGTCGCGCCGATGACGCGTAGGGGCGAGGCATGCCTCGCCCGCTGTCGGAATTCGATGCGGCGTATTGTCGCTCTGAAAACGAGGATCGGGTGATTCCCGGCCCGTTTCGCGGTAAATTTAGGTGGTTGGATTTCATCGCAAGCTGGCAGGGGGCCATGGCGAGATCGTTCCGCGTTTCCGTTTTGCTGACGGCGCTGCTGGTGCTGGCCGGGCAGGCCGCGCTTGCGCAGCAGCCCGAGACGGACGAGGAATCCCTCGCGCTGGCGAGGGAACTGGATCAGCGTGAACGGCATGTGGAAGATCTGCGCGGCGAACTCGGCGTCTATCACCCCGCCCTGCAGGAAGTCTATGGGGAACTCGGCGGTTTCTATCTCGAACTGGAAGACTACGAGCAGTCCGTATCCATCTATAACGACGCGCTCGAAATCGCGCGCATCAACGAAGGTCTCTACAGCGAATCGCAACTGCGCATCATCGACGCCATGATCGCCGGCAACGAGGGCCTTACGGACTGGGAGGCGGTGGACGATCTCCACCATTTCCGCTACCACATGGCGAGCCGTCTGTGGGGATTGACCGACCGCCGCCATCTGGCGGCGATCGGAACCTGGGGCGGCTGGAAGATGAGAGCGATCCGGGACGATCTGCTCGGGGACAGCAGTTGGGGCGTGCAGGCGGCGATCGACGATGCGGGTTCGGTCTACCGGCGCGCAATCACGGCGCTCGAACAGGAACCGGAAGCGCAGCCGCTCGACCTGGCCAATCTCGTCCGGGGCAAGGCCGAACTTGACATCTACATGATGCGCGCCGTCGCCAATACGCCTTACAACTATTTCCCCGCCACCGTGCCGCGCTACGTCAACCAGATGCGCTGCCGCATGGTGCCGGCGCCGAATGGCCAGGCCGTGCGGCAATGCGTGAACGTGCAAGTGGAGAATCCGCGCTTTCGCGAATCCCAGCGCAGAAACAAGCTCACGACCCTGACGCGATATTCGAACGCCATCAACAGCGGCATCGAAAGATTGACGGCGATCCGCGACCGGGGGGACGGACTGTCCATTGAGACCCTGGCGCAAATAGACGCCCAGATCGCGCAACTCGAAGCGGAAAACCAGCAATACTTCCGGCGCGGCCGCCGGGACTCGCTGTTCTGATCGCAAACAGGGTGAAAATCCTGAATTGCATTGAAATATTTCCGGTTTAGTTGTACAAGTAGCACTGTTCGACCGCAGTCTGCGGAATGTAACCTGAATGGAGGAAACCCATGTTGAAAATTGCCAGCCGACTGACCTGGCTCCCGCTGCTTTTCGCGGCGGCGCTGATTGGTCATTCAGCAGTCGCGTTGGAAGTTGGGGACAGTGCGCCGGATTTTTCTCTCCCGGGCTCTGACGGCAACACGTACAGCCTTTCCCAGTTCGCCGGGGAAAAGCCGGTTGTCATCGCCTTTTTCCCAAAAGCCTTTACCGGCGGCTGAACCATGCAATGCAAGGCGCTGCGTGACAGTGCCGAGGAAATCCAGAGATACGACGTAGCGTATTTCATGGTCAGCGTGGATACGCTGGAAGACAACACGGCTTTCGCCGAAGAGAACAACGCCGACTATCCAATACTGGCCAATCCCGAAAAGGACATGGTGGAAGCTTACGGCGCATTGATGCCGGTCGGACTTGCCAATCGCTGGACCTTTTATATTGGCGCCGATGGCACCATTCTGAAGATTGACAAGGAAACCGACCCGGAAACCGCCGGCGAGGACATGGCGAGGACCATGGGAGAACTGGGATTCCCCCAGATCTGACCCTCGTTACATGAATGGATTGATTTGAGAAAACCCGGCGCAAGCCGGGTTTTCGGCTTAGCCGATGAAAAAGTGGGGTTTTCTGATTATTGCCGGCGTCGCGATCGTGTCGCTGGCCGCTCTCGTCTGGCTCAGTGTCGGCTTCGATGAGCCGGCCGGCACTACCAGCCGGATTATCGAACTTCCCGCGCCGGTTTCGGCCGAGCCGGAACCGGTCCCGACTCCTCGCGTAATTTCTCCCCCCGCACAGCCCGCGGTTACGGCGGTCGATCCCGCAGAAGAGCCCGAACCGGTCGTCGAGGTTCCTGCACAACCCGTTGCCGAGCCGGAACCGGCGGCGCCGGAAGAGCCGGCCGAGCTCGAAGTCGTTCTGCCCAGCCTCAACGACAGCGACAGCTTCGTACGCGAGCGACTGCAGGCGTTGCGCAACGGCGCCGCCGTGCTGCGTCTGGTCGCCGACGACCAGTTGATTCGCAAGTTCGTCGTTTTCGTCGAGAATGTAGGCCGCCACGAGTTTCCCCAGACCGATCTGCCCTTTCGCCCCGTCGGCGTCGAAATGCCCATACGCGAACTCGATCAGAACCTGTTCCTGATGGAAGAGGATGCCTATCCCCGCTTCGACGGTTTCATCGATGCCATGGTGGCGGTGGATACCGAACAGGCCTATGCCCTGTACCGGCTGCTGCGGCCGCTGTTCCAGCAGGCCTATGCCGAGATCGGCTATCGCGGCCGCGATTTCGACGACGCCCTGAGTCTGGCGATCAATAATGTCCTGCAGGCCACCGATGTCGAGGGGCCGTTCCAGTTGGTGAAGCCATCGGTGATGTACCTGTTCGCCGATTCGGACCTTGAGAACGCGGACGCCGTGCACAAGCAGTTGATCCGCATCGGCCCGCGCAACAGCACCCGCCTGATGGCGAAACTGGCCGAATTCGTCGTTCTGCTGTAGATTTCCCGGATCATGATTTCCGTACCCGCAGCAGTGGTCGATGTCGCGTGGCTGGCCGCCAACCTGCCAGCGCCGAATCTCATCGTGCTCGACGCTTCGATGCCCCCGGTAGTGCCGGGCCTGGACTCGATCAATGCCGAAGGACAGTTCAAGGCTGTTCCCGGCGCCCGCCGCTTCGATTACGACAAGAACGTGTGCAAGCCGGATACTTCGCTGCCGCACATGTTGCCGGGCCCTGAAATCTTCGAGCGGAAAGTGCGTGCGCTCGGCGTCAACGCCGATTCGGCCCTGGTGGTCTACGACGATTGCGGGATGTATGCGAGTCCGCGGGCCTGGTGGATGTTTCGCGCCATGGGCCACGACAATGTCGCGGTGCTGAGCGGCGGGCTGCCTGCCTGGGTTGCGGCGAATGAGCCACTGGCGGATTCGCTGACGGAAGCAGAGTCGCAAGGCGATTTCACCGCCGACTTCAGGCCGCACCTGGTCAGCGATTACCGGGCGGTGCTCGAAGCGCTGAATGACGACACGCGCCGGGTACTCGACGCACGTTCGCCGGGCCGCTTCCGGGGCGTCGACCCCGAACCGCGGCCGGGACTGCGCGGCGGACATATGCCGAACGCAGAAAATCTGCCATTCGTCCGGCTGCTGGAAAACGGCGTGATGAAACCGGCGGATGCATTGCGCGAGATATTCGCCGAATTCGGCGCTCCTGAGCGCGGCCTCATCAGCAGTTGCGGCTCGGGCATCACTGCCTGCGTGATAGCGTTGGCAGCCCACGAGGCCGGCCTTGACGATGTCTCGGTCTACGATGGTTCCTGGGTCGAATGGGGCACGCCAGGCCACCTGCCTGTAGTTACTGATTAGCCGCCTGACCGCCATGCAAGCCGGCAAACACGCAGGTGCTTTCGTAGTCAGCACTTTCTACAAGTTTGCCGCGCTGCCCGATTTCCGTTCCCTCAGAGAACCGCTGCTCAACGCACTTCTGCGCCACGACGTGCGGGGCACCGTCCTGCTTGCCGCCGAAGGCATTAACGGCACGGTCGCCGGTTCCCGCGCGGGAATCGATGCCGTGCTCGCGGAAATTCGCGCCGATTCGCGTTTGCGCGACCTGCGCACGAGGGAGTCCCGCAGCGAGGAAAATCCCTTCTATCGGACCCGTGTCAAACTGAAAAGGGAAATCGTCACCATGGGAGCGCCGGACATCGACCCGCGCCACATGGCCGGCGCCTACGTCACCCCGGAACGCTGGAACGAGTTGATCGACGACCCCGAAGTGCTCGTTCTCGATACCCGCAATCGCTACGAGGTGAAAATCGGCAGTTTCGAGAACGCGGTCAACCCCGAAACCGATTCCTTTCGCGAGTTTCCCGAATACGCGCGCAAGAATCTCGATCCGGAAAAACATCGCAAGATCGCCATGTTCTGCACCGGCGGCATCCGCTGCGAAAAATCCACCGCGTATCTCAAACAGCAGGGATTCGACGAGGTCTACCACCTGCAAGGCGGCATCCTGAGTTACCTGGAAAGCGTGCCGCCGGAAGATTCGCGCTGGCGCGGCGAATGTTTCGTGTTCGACAACCGCGTCACCGTGGACCACCGGCTGCAGCCGGGTTCCTACGACCAGTGCCATGCCTGCCGCATGCCCATTTCCGACGAAGACAAGGAAAGCCCGCTCTACGAGAAAGGCGTAAGTTGCCCCCATTGCCACAAACACCAGACCGGAGAACGCGCCAAGCGCTTCGCCGAACGCCAACGCCAGGTCGACCTCGCCCGGGCCAGAGGCGAACAACACATCGGCCAGGACATGGCCGGCCTGATGCGCGAGCGCCGACAGAAAAAACTGCGCCACAAGAAAGAACAGCGAAAGTCTGGAAAGCGCATTAGCCGCTCCAGGTGATTTTGGGTATATTCGGCCAAGACCTTTGCCTCGGGTGATTGGCCGATGAATACGCTGACCAGTTCCAGACCGCCGCGCGTTTTCCCCGCAATTCTCATTCTGATCGCCGCGCCGCTCGTAATTGGCGGCCTGCAACTCGTTTTCCTGGGTGGTTCGCTGTACTACGCTCTCGCGGGGCTGGTATTGCTGTCCAGCGCGTATCGCATCTGGCGCCGCCAGCCGTCCGGAGCTTGGCTCTACGGCGGCTTTCTGGTTGCTACCATCGTGTGGTCCTTTTGGGAGGCGGGTACCGATCTATGGGCGCTGGCGCCGCGTATTCTGCCCTTCGCCGCGATCGGGCTCTGGTTCGTCACGCCCTGGTTCCGCAATTCGCTGCACCAGGGTTCGCCGCCGCCGCTGCTGCAATCGGGCATCGCCAGATGGTCGATTCCGGCGACCGTTGTGGTCACGGCGCTGGTCGTATTCCTGGACGCCGGCTACGAGGTAAATGATCTGGCGCCGCGCAGCGGCGTCAATACGGTCAATACGCATACAGACTGGCCCGCCTATGGCAACGACCGGGGCGGCAGCCGCTATTCGCCGCTGGATCAGATCAATGCCGGGAATGTCGCCGATCTCGAAGTGGCCTGGACCTATCGCACCGGGCAGGGCGGTTCCTTCAAGGCGACACCGTTGCAACTGGGCGATTTGCTCTATGTCTGCACCGGCGGCAACGTGGTCATTGCGCTCGATGCCGACAGCGGCGAATTGCGCTGGCAATTCGACCCGCTGATCGATCCGGAGCATCTTGAAACCGCGCGTTATTTCACTACCGGCTGCCGCGGCGTTTCCTATTACGAGGCGCCGCCGGAGTACCAGGGCGATTGCCGGGAACGAATTCTTACCGCCACCACCGACGCGCGCCTGATCGCGCTCGATGCCCTCAGCGGCGAGCGCTGCCTGGGATTCGGCGACCAGGGCGAAGTCGATCTGACCATCAACATGGGCAATGACCCGCTGATCTTCAACTTCCAGACATCCCCGCCGGGCATAGTGCGCGGCAATGCGGTGGTCGGCGGCTGGGTGTTCGACAACCAGTCGGTGGGCGAACCTTCGGGCGCGGTGCGCGCCTTCAATGCGATCACCGGCGAGTTTGCCTGGGCCTGGGACATGGGCCGGCCGGGAATCCATACCGAACCGCTGGCCGGAGAGGTTTACACCCGGGGCACTCCCAACGTCTGGAGCCTTTTCAGTGTCGACGAAGAACTCGGATTGATCTATGCGCCTACCGGCAATGAAACCCCCGACTATTTCGGCGGCTACCGCATGGAGGTAAGCGACCAATTCGCGAGTTCAGTGGTCGCCATCGAAGGCGAGACCGGCGCTCCCCGCTGGCATTTCCAGACCGTTCACCATGACATCTGGGATTGGGATGTGCCTTCCCAACCTACGCTGATCGATCTGCCCGGCGATAACGGCGAGCAGGTAAAGGCCGTGCTAGTGCCGACCAAGCGCTCCGAAGTCTTCGTGCTGAACCGGGAAACCGGCGAGCCGATCTTCGCGGTGGAGGAATTGCCGGTACCCACCGAAGGCGGCGTACCCGAAGACTACGTTTCGCCGACGCAGCCCTTTTCCACCGAACTGCCCCATTTCCGCGACGACATCACGGAAAACATGATGTGGGGCGTTACTCCTTTCGATCAACTCTGGTGCCGGATCGAATACAGGAAAATGCGCTACGACGGGCATTTCACCGTGCCCGGCACCGAACCGATCTTCCAGTTTCCCGGCAATGCCGGCGGGCACAACTGGGGCAGCGTCAGTGTCGATCAGGTAAACAACATCATGGTCGTAAACCCGATGATCGTCGGTAACCGGCTGATTCTCATTCCCCGAGACGAGTTGCCGGAAGGCGTCCAGGGCAACCAGTTGGGCACGCCGTATTCCCACAATACCCGGCGCTTCATGTCGCCGCTCGGCATTCCCTGCAATCAGCCGCCTTACGGCATCATGGCCGCGGTCGATCTCGAAACAGGCGATCTGCTCTGGGAGCGTCCGATCGGCCTGGCGAAGGACAGCGGCCCCTTCGGCATTCCGACCCGCGTTCCGCTGACCATCGGCACGCCGCAAAGCGGCGGCACGGTCACGACCGCGGGCGGGCTTATCTTCTCATCGGGCGCTTTCGACAACTCCGTGCGCGCGACCCATATCATGAACGGCGAGGAGCTGTGGCGCGCCGATCTGCCGTTCACCGCGCATTCGACGCCGATGACCTATCTGTCGCCTGCCGGCGAACAGACCGTGGTGGTGACCGTTCCCGTCTTCAATTCGACCTCGGGCTCCGGCTTTCGCGCCTTGCCCGCCGACGAAGAAGATCCGGAAGGCGGCTATATCATCGCCTATCGACTTCCCTGAGTCATTTACTCGAAATCCAAAAATTCAAACCGTAAATCGTCAGTGACGCGCATGTAGACGTTGAACAGCCGGTCCGCCAGGTTCGGATCGTTGCGCACGCTCAGATCGGGCAGATAGAAGCGGAACTGCCCGTCGACCAGGGCGCGATGCTGCCAGGATTCATTTGCGGCGCCGACCTGTTCGATGTTCCGCGGCGAGAAAATCAGGTTGGCCGGGTCCGAAGGGGCCAGTTCGAAAGCCAGGATGGATTTGCCGCCGTCGAGCGTCACTTCGGCTTCGCCGACCGAGATGACTCCGGTGGCGGCATCGTAGATATTGTTGCCTGCGCTGCCGGCCGGTTCTTCCCGCGGATACAGTTGCACTTGCGGCCCGATGACGAAATCCGGCGCGTAGCGGCAACGATTGCCGGGATGCAACTCGTTGTCTGGAGCGCGGTCCCAGTCATTCGGAAACTCACCCGCCTCGGAGCGGGCAACGACCGCGCGGCATTCGTCCTGCATGTCCGCCACATCCGGCCGGCTGCCGCCCTCGACCCAATCCTGCAACAGATCCCAGGCCGCGATTACTTCGGACTCGCGAAAATCGCAATGGGAGGGCGCGGATTCGGCGATCACTCCCACGCTCAATTGGTCGGGGGCCACCAGGGATTGCAATGTGGACTGGTTTTCCACCGAAACGATGCCGTCCTTCGAGGTATGGATCGAGACGATCCGGGTGTCGCCGATGGCGCCGGAAGGCGTGTAATTCCGGGCCAGAGCCCGGCGCGCGGCGGGCAGCCCGATGCTGCGCGTGATGTCGTGATTGATCTGTTCGTCGCCGTAATCGACGGCGACATTGTGAAAGGGATTCAGGCCATCGAGCTTGCCGGGCTCCTGAATCAGCCGCGGCATAAGGAAAGTGCCGTAAAACATGCCGACTGTGAACATCGCCGCGGACCGTGTCGGCGCGAGGCGCTGGATGCGTTCGTAATTATCTACCTGCCGGTTCGAGGACACGTGTTTCCAGGTTTCGATTACAAGACGTTGTTCGGCTTCCCGCCGACCGATTCGCTGTTGCAGGTCCAACTCTCTGAGCAAATTGTCCTCGACTTCCTTTCGAGCCCGCAGGTCGTCGATTTCCCGTTGCAGTTCATCGTGCTTGTTGTCCGCGGCGATGCGGCCCGAAAGGGCGGTGCAAGAGTCGAGTTCGCGTATCCAGTCGATTTCCCGGCCGAGGGCGGGGATCTCGTACCAGGGTGTCGGAAAGGCGGTTTCGCCATCGGCGCAAACCGTCTCGGCGATCATGCGCAGATCGTAGGCGTTGCGCCAGTTCTCCGAACCCGCGACGGCGCCGCACAAGAGCAGGGCGCCGTCGGGCTGGGGAATCAGATCCTCTTCGATGTCGCGCAGGCTGACGATGCCGCCCAGGGAGCCGCCGAGCAGGTAGAGCGGATCGGGAGGGCCGGGTCCGAAATCGGCGGCGATTTCGAGAAACTTCTCGTACAATTCGCCGTTCGCCAGGTGCGAATCGAATACAGCCCAGCCGGTTTGCAGGTAACTCGAAGCGGCCATGGCGTAGCCTTGGGACAGTACGATGCTTGCAATTGGGCCGAGGCCGGGTTCGGGTTCGACTTCGACCTCGCCAGCGACATTGACGTCGGAAGCGGTCTCATCCCCGAGCAGACCGGCGGCGAGCACATCGAGCATATCTCCGCCAAGATAGGTTTGCAGTCCGTGATTCCAGATTACCAGTCCCTTGCCGGGCATCCAGCCTTCGGGAATGGCGATAGTGTAATAGCCGCCGTTTTCGGTCTGGCCGTACCAGACGGGATAGCAGCCCCCGATCGGGGTCCGGTACTGGTCTTCGGGGCAATCTTCGGCGGCGAAAAGCGGCGGGCAGACAAGAACCAGCATGGCGGGAATTGCCAGCCGGATGAGAATTTTACGCATGTTCTCCGTAATCCCTGATTCGATACCAGAGATTTCGGCAGAGTGGCGTCGGTTCTAAACCGTCGGCATATCCGGTCTGCGCGCTAGGTGGTCGGTGATTCGATCCCAGCTCAGGGCGAATTCGAGTACTCTGCGGTCGCGGGCGAAGGGCCCCATGACCTGCATGCCCATGGGGCGTCCGCCGGCGTCAAAGCCGGCCGGAACGTTGATCACGGGAATGCCGGCCAGACTGCCGCCGATGACCACTTCCATCCAGCGATGATAGGTATCCATGGCGCGGCCATCGATCTCCGAAGGCCAGGGCGTGGTTTTCGGGAACGGAAATACCTGGGCGGTCGGCAACATCAGGAAATCATGGCTTTCGAACAGCCGGTTGACTTCGGCGTACCAGCGCCGCCTGATTGCATTTGCCCGATAGATGTCGTCGGCGCCGAGTTCGTAACCCATCTCGATTTCCCAGACGAGTTCCGGCTTGAGCAGCGGCCGCAGATCCGAATTTTCGTAGTACTGCCGCATGCCGATACGGCCCTGGTTGCGCAGATCGAGCCAGCATTGGAACAATTCCGCCATGTCGAAGCGCGGCATTACCGGTTCGACGATAGCGCCGTTGGCTTCCAGTGTCGCCAGATTGTTTTCGCACAGTTCCATGACGCCGGGTTCCATCGCCAGGTAGCCTTCGTAGTCGCCCAGCCAGCCGATGCGCAGTCCGGCCGGTTCCAGCGGCCGATACTCGTCCGGTTCCGGCAGCGCCTGGCGCAATGCCGCCGGCTGCTCCGGCCCCGGTTCCATTGCCAACGTGTGCAACAGCCGGATGGTGTCCGCTGTGTTTCTTCCCATCGGGCCCGAAGTCGACAAGGTGCGTGAGAAGGGATCGTCGCCGCTGACCAGGCCGGCGCTGGGGCGAAAACCGATGACGTTGTTGAAAGCGCCCGGATTGCGCAGCGAGCCCATCATGTCGCTTCCGTCGGCGATCGGCAGCATTTGCGTGGCCATGCCGCAGGCCGCGCCGCCGCTGCTGCCGCCGCTGGTCAGTTCAGGGTTGTAGGCGCAGCCCGTGGCGCCCCAGACCGGATTGTAGGATTGCGAGCCGAGTCCGAATTCGGGGACGTTGGTCTTGCCGATGAAAATCGCGCCCGCGGCGCGCATGCTTGCCGCCACCGCGCCGTCCTGTTCGGCGATACGGTCTTCGAACAGGGGCGAGCCGCTGGAATAAGGCAGCCCGGCGGCGGGTGTGAGGTCCTTGACCGCATGAGGCATGCCATGCATCCAGCCGCGGTATTGTCCACGCGCGAGTTCCGCATCCGCGGTTTCGGCAAGGGCGAGACATTCATCGTCTGGCAACATGCCGATGATTGCATTGTATGCGGGGTTGAAACGGTGGATACGCTCCAGGTAGGCCTGCATCGTTTCCAGGCAACTTACGTCCCGCCCGGCGATGGCGGCGGAAAGATCGAGCGCGGAAAATTCGGTGATGTCAGCCGGCAGGGCCGCGGCGAATGCGCGCCGGGCTGCCCCGGAGGCGGCCAGCATGACCAATCCGGCGTTTATGCTTGCGCTCAGAAAGGCTCTTCGGTTCATCATGTGTTCTCGTCAAATTCGCTTTCGTCGAATTCCACTCCGACCTGCACGATTCTCGGCTTGTCGACTCCCGCCACACCCACGTATTGAAAAATCCGACCGTCCAGTTCCCGTGGCCGCGGCGCTTGCACGACAAGGGATGTCTTGCCTTCGAGCAAGGCCGCGAACGGCGCCGCCTGGGTGCCGGCGTCGGGGTCGAGCGGGAAACGGAAACCTTGCGGGTCGGTGCTGCTGAATTCGATCTCGCCGTTTTCGTCGCTGATCCAGAACTCGGTAATGACGGATTGCCCGCAGATGCCCGCAAGCGCCGCGTCGACCTGCTCCCGGCCCAGCCCCGCCTGATTCGCCGCGGAAACATATTGCGCCAGCAACTTTGCCGTCGCGATCATGTACAAGGTGTGGTCTGTAGTTATCATTTTTGTTTTCCGCCAAAAAAAAGGGGCGGTCAAATGACCGCCCCTTGATTTTCCTGCTACTGGATTGAACCAGCTCCGAATTACTAGAAGTCGACAGTCAGACGACCGTAGTAATACGCTCCCTGCCAGTCCATTCCGGTTGCCGAGGAATACAGACGGCCACAGCAATAGTCGCCGATTGCATCCTGGGCCGGATACTCGTCCCAGACGTTCCTCGCACCAAGCGACAGTCGGAACATGTCGTTGAAGCGATATTGTCCTTCGATGTCGGTGTACCAGATCGGATCGAAGGTCTGGTAGCGCTGGGACGCACCGTTACCGTTGGAGTTGACCGACTCACCGTAATAGCTCACGCGTCCGATCAGGGTGAGTTGATTCACCTCGTGCCGGGCGGTGATCACGCCGCGCCAGTTCGGATCGAAGTTCTCGAAGTCGAACCGGGCTTCGTCGTTCAGATACCTGCTCACAACGGAAGCATCGGTTTTGAACTTGTTTTCGGTGAAATTGAACGCCGCAGTCACGGTAGTCGTGCCCATTTCGCCCCATTCGATCGGCATGGTCGCCACGATGTCGACACCCTGTGTGCTGGTATCGAAGCCGTTGGTGAAGTAGAACACGCCGCCAATGCTGTTGGCGCCGGCTACGCCAGCGGCTTCGAGAGCCAGAAAGTTCTGATACGCTTCGCCCGAAGTCGGATCGGTGGAAACGTCCCTGGTCGAAATCGCCTGGGTGCGGTCCTGCACATCTATACGGTAAAAGTCCACCGTGACGTCGATGGTATCCAGAACTTGAGCGGTGAAACCGATCGTGTAGTTGTCGGATTTCTCGGGCTTCAGCGGAACCGCGCCAAGCGCCCCGGCGATCGGACCGCCGGCCGGGAACAGACCGGTCGCGACCGGAAAGCCATTGGGCAGACGAGTCGACACGTTCGTGGTGCCTTGCTGACCCGGAGTCGGTGCGCGGAAAGCGGTGCCGACCGACGCACGCAGTCCGAAGGTGTCGGTCACGTCAAGTTGGCCAGCCAGCTTCCACACGAGTTCCGCATCAAAGTCATCGTAGTCTTCGTAACGCACGGCGGCTTGCAGGAACAATTGGTCGTTGACATCGCCGCTGAGGTCGCCGTAAAGCGCATACGAGTTCCGCTCATATGTGTCGGAGAACTCGGGCGAGTAACCAGGGAAGCCGTTGGAGCCCACACCCACGACGTTGAATACCGGATCGTTGCTATTCGAACAATCGAGGGTCGTGGGGTCGCCCGGATTGGTAACGGCCAGGCCCGCGGCCGTAGGCGTCCCGTCGGCGTTGCAGAATCCGTGGGGGTCGGACAGAGAATACGGCCCCGCGCGATAGGAAACTTCCTCGCCTCCCACCACTTCATAGGACTCGTCCATCCACGATGCGCCGAAAGCGAAAAGCGCGCCGTTATCGAGTTCGTAAGTGAAATCCGCCTGCAACTGGGTTTCGCCGTTGATCAGGTCGCCCGGACGGAACGAGGTCGGAGAATCCGGCCCCATGGAAGGATTGATGGTGTTGCTCAGCGTGTACTGGATTTCGCTTTCGCCGTTGCGGACGCTGAAATCGTAGCCGAGACCGTTGTCCATCTCGCCGCGGATGCCGCCAACGATCGATACGTCGCGCACGTCGCCGAAAAAGCGCGGCGTGAAACCGCCGGGGTGCTTCTCAAGCGGAAAGTAGATCGAGCCGTCGGGTTCGCGCAACTCCTCGATCGTGCCGTTGTACGGGTAACGATAGAAGAAGCTGCCGTTACTGGTGCTGTCGGAGAAATTGCCGAAGCCGTACAGTTCGTTGTTGCCGTCGAGATCGACGCCGGCGTTGAAGAACACCCGGGCGGCTTCCGCGTCCGGCTGTCCCCAGGGCTGCACCACATCGCCGTCGCCGATGTTGGCCATGGGGGTGTTGGCTACGAAGCCGGGATCGGTTCCATAGTGGAGCCTGGTTGGGGGATTGCCATTCCAGCCCACGCCCCTGATCGAACTTGCTCCGCCGCTGTTGATGAAGGTCTGGTAAGTCGGATCGCCTGGATTCAGGCAGAACCACGAACCGCAATACTGTTCCGCGCGGGTGGTCTGGTCGGCTTCGTAGAATTCGCCCGAAATACTGAGGAATCCGTTGTCGCCCAGGGGCAGGCCGATGTTGCCCTGCACCGTGGTCGATGCGCCGTCGCCTTCGCTGTATTGGCCGGTGTCGATGCTGACGCTGCCGCCTTCGCGATTGTCCTTGAGCAGGAAGTTGATCACGCCGGCGATTGCGTCAGAGCCGTATTGCGCCGCCGCGCCGTCTCGCAGAACCTCGATGTTCTGGATCGCCACCGCGGGGATCGTCGCCATGTCGGGGCCTTGCGTGCCCGAACCGCCAATGGCTACGAGCGCCGCCCGGTGACGCCGCTTGGAGTTGATCAGAACCAGGGTCTTGTCGGTGGGCAGGCCACGCAATTCCGCCGGTCGGATGAAACTCGCGCCGTCGGAAATCGGCTGACGGGAGATGTTGAAGGAGGGCACCAGCGTCTTGATGATGTCGTTGGTGTCGGTATACGAAATCGCTTCGATATCGGCGGCGTCGAACACGTCGACCGGTACCGGCGAATCGGATACGGTTCGCGGCCGGCCACGTGCGCCGGTCACGATGATCTCTTCGAGATCGGCCGCGTCTTCCTGCGCCAGCGCCATCGGCGCGTAAACCGCGGGAGCCATGAGAGCCAGCGCTATCGCGGGCGATAGAAACCTGGCTGTCTTGTTTTGTCTGAACATTATCTTTCCCCTAATAGAAAGTATATTTGACCGTTCCGTTGGCCGGCTACGGCCGTTCTGAGCATGCGTCAAAGATGCGGAATCGGGCGGAACCCGCCGATCGGGCGCTT
Organism: uncultured Pseudohongiella sp.; assembly: GCA_964622925.1. Taxonomy (GTDB): domain Bacteria; phylum Pseudomonadota; class Gammaproteobacteria; order Pseudomonadales; family Pseudohongiellaceae; genus UBA9145. Next base: position 23,513 of record CAZUSL010000096.1, read on the forward strand.
GCAATCCGGCTAGCATAAGCATTTTGCTTCCATGTGTCTACGCATGCGGGCAATTTCGCGGCAATTCTGGTAATAATTCCGCAACCAGTCAGAACCACTGCCCGGAAGAATGGTCGGCATGCATCCGCGAATCTTGAAGTTTGGTCTGGTCCTGGCAGTTCTCGCCGGTGCGGGTTCCTTTCCTGTGGCCGCGCAGAACGTTCGTTTCGCCGATACCGATGCGCTTCGTATCGGCTACGAGGAACATGGGCCGGAAAACGGCTTCCCGGTGATCCTGCTGCATGGTTTTCCTTATGACGTGCGCTCCTTTGACGGCGTGCATCCGCGCTTGAGCGAAGCCGGCTATCGCGTATTGCTGCCATATCTGCGCGGTTACGGGCCGACTCGCTTTCTCGATCCGGCCGCGCCGCGCATGGCGCAGCAATCGGCGCTGGCGCAGGATCTGATCGATTTCGTCGACGCGCTCGAAATCGAACGATTCGCCGTCGCCGGATTCGACTGGGGCAACCGCGCAGCCAATATCGCGGCCATCCTGCATCCCGGTCGCGTCAGCGCGATCGTCGCCATGGGCGGCTATTCGGTGCAGAACACGCTCGAACCCGGCGGCCCGGCGCCGGCCCTGCTCGAATCGCGCCTCTGGTATCAATGGTATTTCAATACCGAACGGGGCGTGCGCGGCCTGCGGGAGAACCGGCACGACATCATTCGTCTGCTCTGGGAAACCTGGTCGCCGGGATGGACTTATACCGACGCAGATTATGCGGCTTCGGCGGCATCGTTCGACAATCCGGATTTCGTCGATGTCGTGATCCACAGTTACCGGCACCGGCACGGCAATGCGCCGGGGGAGGATCGGTTCGTTGAAATGGAGCGTCTGCTTGCCGAACGTCCGCCGGTCACGGTCCCGGCCATCGTATTGCGGGCCGCCGAAAGCGGATTCGGCCCCCCGGCGCGAAACCCGGCCGGAGACGAGGCCCGGTTCACGCAATTGATCGACCGGCAGATCGTGGAAGGCGCGGGCCACGACTTGCCCGCGCATCGGCCCGACCTTGTGGCGCAGGCCCTGCTGCGCTTGCTTGAGAGCCGCTGAGCCCTATTGATCGGCCTTGCTGTTGATCTCGGCGAAGACCCTGGCGCTGCCGTCCTTGTGCAGAAGCAGGATCTGGTAAGGCGTGAACCGGTCGCCGATTTCCATTCCCGGCCCGCCGATGGGCATTCCCGGCACCGCCAGCCCGATAGCGTTCTCCGGCGGGTCGGCCAGGAACATGTCGATGTATTTCTCGGGAATATGGCCTTCGAAGATGTAGCCCGAGGCGGTCACGGCGGTATGGCAGGAGTGATATTGCGGCCGCAATCCCAGATCGAGCTTGACGCGGTTTATGTTCGCCGGATGAAAAATCGTCGACTGGTAGCCGTGCTCGTCCATGTGCTCGATCCATCCCACGCAGCAGGCGCAGGTGATTTCCTTGTAGACGTTCAAGGTGATGTCGTCGATCGATTGCGCCGCGGCGGAAGGCATGTGCAGCCAGACCGTGACGGCGGCCGCCATTGCGCAGATCCTGAAAATTCCACGTGGCTTTCCGGTTGGATTGTCGCTGTTCATGCCGTCCTCGCTTATTCCGCTACGCCGTCGGCCAGATCGTAGATCCGCTGTACGGTGAGCATATCGGCGCCCAGTTCACTGATGCCGAGACTGTCCTGATGGTGGCGCAGATCGACTCGCGCCGCCGCCTCGTCCGCCGGGTAACCCTGGTTCTTCAGCCGCATCACCTCGGAGTGGAGGTCATTATAGTACGCCTGTACGTAGTCGATGATGCGCAGGTCCGAAAATCCTTCGCCGTGTCCCGGCAGCACGAGTTCGATGTCGAGTTGCTTGAGCCGGCCGAGCGTCGCGCCCCATTCGCCGACATAGCCGTCTCCCATGAAGGAGGGCCGGCCGAGCATCATGTCCCCGGTGAAGACGATCTTCTCCTCCGGCAGATAGACCGCCAGATCTCCGCCGGTATGGGCGCGTCCGAGCCAGATGAGCTGAATTTCCCGGCCGCCGCGATACAGCGTCATGCGGTCGCTGACCGAGACATTGGGCGCAACCGGATCGGTCTCTTCCTGCGAACTCACATGGGCGCGCCAGAAACTCAATTCGGTTTCCAGGCCGGCGCGTTCCGCGGCGTCATCGGCGGCGGCGAGCCGCGTCTCGATATCCGCCACGGTGTTGTCGAAGCGCTCCAGCGAACGCAGATACCTGGGGTCGTTGAGCGGATCGTCGCTCAACCTGGCGCGGGTGTATTCGTGGCCGATCACCTGGATATCGTCACCGAAAGCCTGGGTGCCGTAGGCGTGATCGTAATGAAAATGCGAATTTACGACCGTGGTTACGGGCTTGTCGGTTACGACCGCGATCGAGTCGAGCAGGGCGGCGCCGGCCGCGGGGGTGACGTGGGAATCGACGATGACCACGTCCTCGTCGCGTTCGATGACCAGGGCGTTGCTCATCGTGTAAACGGTCCCGTTGCCGACCGCGAACCAGACGCCGTCGGCGACGATCTGCATGTTATGGGTATCGGTTTCGACGATTTCCTGGGCCTGGCTCGCCGCGGCGGGCAACAGGAAGCAGATCACGGCCAGACATGACAGCATGCGCATGGCGAAGCCTCCGATGGCTGCTGGAAGATGTCCGGCAAGTTAGCAAATGCGCCTGAGCGCGGCAACAGATTCAGGCGCGGCCGAATTGGCGCACGAGCACCGCGGCCAGACAGAGGAAGAGTATGCCGGGAATGATCGGCAGCAACAGGCCGGCCAGGCCGATGATCGCGCAGGCGGCAATGGCCACGAGCAGAATCGCACGTACGATCAGATTGCCCAGATTGAGTCTTCGAATATTTCTCATGAGATTCTCCGGTTTTCCCTGGAGTAATTCCAGCAGTATTCATGCCAATTTGTAAGATATTGAAATAAATACAATTTTTAACTCCATCTTGCGAAGAGACAGGTGATTTTGGTGAAAGTAGCCAAATCTTGGGCAATTGCCCGGCGTCCGGTTTGGAACAGCCCGGTGATTACCGTCACATTCGTCGTTCGATCAGATTGAAAAAGCGGGGGTGGAGCATTATGCTGCGCGCCATGTCCGAATCCGCTCACACAATCCAGGCGCCGGTCAGCGGCAAGGCCAGAATCCGTTCGATCGATACCCTGCGCGGCGTCGCGTTGCTGGGTATCCTCGTCATCAATATTCTGGCTTTCGCACAGCCGTTCGGCTCGATGTTCGATCCTCGCGTCGACGGCGCCACGGAAGGGGCGAATTTCGCCTTGTTCGCGGGCGCCGAGATTTTCGTCGAAGGCGGCATGCGGGCGATCTTCTCCATGCTGTTCGGGGCCGGGCTGCTGATTTTCATGAACAAGCCCGGAGCGGACGCGGGTGAAGTGCACGGACTGTACTACCGTCGTACCGGCCTCCTGATCCTGTTCGGTCTGTTCAATGCGTATGCGCTGATTTGGGTCGGGGACATCCTGTTCGTTTACGGCGTGACCGGGCTGCTGCTGTTCCTGTTCCGCAACCTGAGCGCGGGGAAACTCCTCCTCTGGGCGATCGGCGTGCTGTTGTTCACGACCCTGATTCACGTCGGCCTGCATTACTCATTGCGGCAGCTGGGCGAAATCGTCGCGGAGGCGCAAGCGCTTGGTCCGGGCGCGGAGCTGACCGAACAACAGCGGGAGGCGGTGCAGGCATGGGATGCGATGCTCGCGGACCAGGGCCTGACCGAAGCCGGGCAGGCCGAAGAAGTCGAGACCAGGCATTCTGGCTATGTAGACAACTTCGTGTTCTCTGCAAGCCTTACGATCTACATGCAGACCATCGGCCTGCTGGTCTTTGGCCTGTGGGACACCCTCGGCATGATGCTGCTCGGCATGGCCCTGATGAAGTGGCGGGTTTTCGACGCCTCGCGCAGCATGCGATTCTACCTGCTGCTGATGCTGCTGGGATTCGGCGTCGGCCTGCCGCTGAACGCCTGGGAAACCATGACTTTCGTCGATAGCGGATATCAACTGCACTGGCAGTCCATCAACCGGCCGACCTACGATCTGGGACGGTTGTCGCTCGCCCTGGGGTATGTCGGCCTGGTGATGGTAATTTGCCGTTCCGGCGTATTGGCGCGTCTGCAATCGGCCCTGGCCAACGTGGGCCAGATGGCGCTGACGAATTACCTGATGCAGACGATAATCTGCAATCTGGTTTTTCTCGGCATCGGCTTCGGTCAGTTCGGCGTGTGGGATCGGTCGGGCATGTACCTGTTCGTGCTGGGCGTATGGCTTTTACAGATCGTCTTCAGCCACATCTGGTTGCGACACTACCGGTTCGGTCCCTTTGAATGGCTCTGGCGGAGCCTGACCTATCGCCGCCGGCAGCCGATGCTCGAAGCCGGCAGTTAATCCTCGAGATTTCGTGAAACTGCCGGGCTGCCTCCATGCACCCCGGCCGGTTTAATTGGTTTGTGAAAGATCGTCATGCAAATTGCGTTTTTCCAGCTTGATCGGAGCACGTTCCGGGAAATGGTGCGCATCGCCGTTCCGATGGTGGTGTCCCAGGGAACTTTCGCGGTCATGATTTTTACCGACCGCTATTTCATGTCCCAGATCAGTCCGACACACATGGCGGCCGCCCTTGGCGGCGGGGTCGCGGCGTTCTTTTCGTTCTGTTTCTTTACCGGTCTGTTTTCCTACAGCAACGCGCTGGCGGCCCAGTACTTCGGCGCGAAAGAGTTTCACAAGTGTCCGAAAGTCGTCACCCAAGGTCTGATCATGTCGGTCGTGAGCCTGATTCCGCTCGCCGTGATCACGCTCGGCGTGCTGCAATTGTTCAATCTGCTCGATCACGATCCGCGGCTGGTCGAACTCGAACGCGTCTACTTTCTGATTCTCATGGCGGGAGTATTGCTGCCGCTGACGAAGACCTGCTTTTCATCGTATTTCGCCGGCATCGGCCGCACCCGCGTGGTCATGATCTGCGATATCTGCGGACTGCTGCTCAATGTGCCGCTCGCCTACGTCATGATTTTCGGCCATCTCGGGTTGCCGGCCATGGGCATCGCCGGCGCCGCCATCAGCACCAATATCGCGACGCTGTTCTCGCTCGGAATGTTTCTCTGGTTCTACATGCGTCCGTTCCATCGCGTCCGCTTCAGGGTCATGCAGTCCTTTCATTTCGACGCGGGAATCACGCGCCGCTATCTGCGGCTGGGGCTGCCTTCCGCGGTGGAACTGTTCCTCAACGTCGCCGCGTTCAACCTGTTTCTGCTCATGTTCCAGTCTTATGGCATCGTCGCCGGCGCGTCTGCGGCGATCGTCTTCAATTGGGACATTCTTTCCTTCGTGCCGATGATCGGTCTCAACATTGCCGTGATCAGCATGATCGGCCGTTTCGTCGGCGCCGGCGACATGGAAAGGACCAACCAGGTAATCCGCGCGGGATTCGCGCTCGGCCTTTGTTATTCGGCGGCGCTTGCCGTCACGTATATCGTGTTCCGTTTCCCCCTGGTCGAAATTTTCACGCCGCCGGGCGGAGACTTCGAAGAAATCCGCGCGCTCGCCGGCTTCATGATGGTCGGGCTATCCTGCTACACCATGGCCGACGCCACCTGCCTGGTCGCCGGCGGCGTGCTGCGCGGCGCCGGCGACACGCGCTGGCTGATGATCGCCTCGGTTACCTTGCATTGGTCGATGCTGGTGATTCAGTACTTTGTCATCCTCGTATGGCGGCTGAGTCCCCAGGTTTCCTGGATCGTCCTGACCCTGCTGGTGTTCAGCATCGCCGTCGTTTATGTGGCGCGCTTGCGGGGCGACCGCTGGCGCAGCGAGGAAAAACTCGCCGCCGTCATGGCCGAATAGAGGAAGATTTAATTGCTTGTGGATTCCCGCGGCAACAGGTAGCCTCTACCGATCAACTTCGCTAGATTCCAGGTGCAGTGATGAACAGAACCGCCGGCGTGTTGCTGCCCGCCCTCGCCTTGTTTGGATTGGCCGTATCCATTGCGTATTCCCAATCCCAGTACCCCGAAGGTCTGCTGAATCAGAAATCCAGCTTCATGCGTTCCGCCGCCAGGGCCATGGGAGAGCCTTTTCGCGGGCTGACTACCTCCGACGGCCTGATCGAAGGCCTTTTCTCCTTGCGGGAGACCGGAGTTTCCACGGCGCCGGTTCTTGAGGCGGCGAATGCGTTTCTGGCGACGCTGGACACCGCCGCATTGAGCCGCTCGCATTTCGCAATCGAGGATCCGGAATGGCGCGACTGGTCGAATGTCGATGTCGGTATCTTCGCCCGCCGCGGCATCAGCCTGGAGGAGATGAACGAGGAGCAGAAAGCCGCCGCCTGGAATCTGCTCGATCAATCCCTCAGCGCGGCGGGAGTGGAGAAGACCCGCAGCATCATGCGCACCGAACAGAGGCTGTTCGAAATCAACGGCGAACCGATTCGCTATCACGAGGAGAAATACTATTTCACCTTCATGGGCATGCCTTCCGAGTCCGAACCCTGGGGCTGGCAGCTCGACGGACATCATCTGGTCATCAATTATTTCGTGCTCGGCGACCAGATCGTGATGACGCCCGCGTTCTGGGGTGGCGAGCCGGTCGTGGCCGAGGCCGGAAAGTATGCCGGCAATATTATCTTGCAGGCCGAGCAGGATCTGGGACTGGCCCTGATGCAATCCCTGAGCGCGGAACAGCAGGCGGCCGCTACCATCGATCCCGAAAAGACGCGCAATAATCTGATCGCGGCGGCGAACCAGGACAATCTGGTGCTCGACCCGGAAGGCATCCGCGCCACCGAACTCGACAGCGCGCAGCAACTCGCCCTGCTTGGAGTAATCCGCGAGTACGTCGGCAATCTGCGCGACCCCCATGCCGAGGTGACCATGGAGGAAATCGGCGAGCATCTCGATGACACCTGGTTCGGCTGGCGCGGCGCCACCGAAGACGACGCGGTGTTCTACTACCGCATACAGAGCCCGGTCATCCTCATCGAGTTCGATCATCAAAATCCCGTGGGAACCTTGCAGAAGAATCAGCCGGGCGTTCCTACCAGGGACCATATCCACACCGTGGTAAGAACACCCAACGGCAACGATTACGGCAAGGACCTGCTCGCGCAGCATCTGGCGGCGCAACCCCATTGATCATGAAAAACACTCTCCGAACCCTGTTTGTCTGCGTATTGGCCGCCTGGGCGGTTCCCGCGCTTTCCCAGTCTCCCAACGCCTTCGGCATTCCCACGGCGGAGCGCCCGAATCCGGCGGCGGGCATCGTCGCGGTGCCGGGCAGCCGCGCCCAGGGTTTCGCCGGCCAGGGGCGATCCGAAGTAATCGCTCGCCATGGCATTGTCGCGACCAGCGACCCGCTTGCGGCACAGGCCGGGCTTGAGATTCTGCAACAGGGCGGCAACGCGATCGACGCGGCGGTGGCCGCCGCGGCGGTGCTCGACGTTACTTCACAGAACGATACCGGTCTGGCGGGGGATTTGTTCGCGCTGGTCTGGAGCGCGGCCGACCGCAGGCTGTATGCGCTGAATTCGGCCGGCTGGGCGCCGGCCGGCTGGACGCCCGATTTTTTCAAGGAGCAACTGGGAGTCGAAAGAATACCGGGGCGCGGCGTCAATTCGGCAACGGTGCCGGGCGCCGTAGCCGGCTACGACGCCTTGCTCGAGCGCTTCGGCACCATGGATTTCAGGCAGACGCTGGAACGCGCGGCGCGCATCGCCGAAGAGGGCTGGGGACAGTCGGAACGGCGGCACGTGGATCTGACACGCCAGGTTGAGAAGTTGCTTGAAGATCCGGATTCGGCCCGCGTGTTCCTCGATGGCCGCGAGGCGCCAGCGCTGTATTCCATTATTCGCAATCCCGATCTGGCTGACGCCCTGCGGATTTTGCAGGAAGAAGGCAGGGACGCGTTCTACCGCGGCGCGATCGCCGATGCCCTGGTGGCGAAAGTGCAGTCGCTGGGCGGAGTCATGACCCATGAGGATCTGGCGGAGTTCGAGCCCGAATGGGTCGAGCCCATATCCACCAGCTATCATGGCCATGACGTACACCAATTGCCGCCCCCGGGCCAGGGCTGGGCGGCGCTGGAAATGCTCAATATCCTGGAAATGTGCGCTCCCGTGCACGGACTGAATCTTTCCGCGCTGGGGCCCTCGAGTCCCGACTACTGGCATTTTATGGTGGAAGCCAAGAAGCTGGCCTATTCCGACTTGCAGGCCTACAACGCCGACCCGCTGTTCAATCCGCCCCCGCTCAATCAGTTGCTGTCGAAAACCTACGCGCTTTCGCTCTGCGACCGGATCGACATGAACAAGGCCGCCGAGCCCTCGGTTACCGGCGGGCTCGACGGCGGCACGATCTATCTCACTACCGCAGACCGCTGGGGCAATATGGTTTCCCTGATCCACAGCATCTTTTCGGTCTATGGCAGCGGCGTCACGATTCCGCCGTATGGCATGATTCTGCATAACCGCGGCGTGGGCTTTACGCTCGATGAGGATCATCCCAATGTCGTGGCGCCGAGAAAGCGGCCGTTTCATTCGATCATCGCCGGTTTCGTCTCCCGCAACGGCGAGCCGCTGATGACTTTCGGCAACATGGGCGGCGCGGTGCAGCCCGAAACCCATGCCCAGCACATGGTGAATGTGATCGACCATGGCATGAACGTACAGATGACCACCGACGCGGCGCGCTTCACGCATAACCAGAACAGCAACGTGCTGTCGCTGGAACACAATCTGTTCGACCTGGTCGGGCCTGCGCTGCGCGCGCGCGGTCACAATGTGCGCGGCGTCGACGGCGGCGCGGTGGGAGGCTATCAGGGCATCCTGTTCACGCGCGACCCGGAAATGACGCCGCCGCTATTCAACCAGCAAAGCATCGACGAAGACCTTCCGGTGAATGGCGTCTACCGCGCCGGTTCCGACCATCGCAAGGACGGTCAGGCCGTTGGTTGGTGAGGCCCGGTCGGCGAAGCCGACGAAAAGCACAGCTTTTCGAGGGCCGCAAGACTTGCCATGGATGGGTGAGACCCGGTCGGCGTAGCCGACAAAAAGCGGAGCTTTTTGAGGGCCGAACGACCCGACAGGGATGTCGGGGCTGGGGGTTGGGGAAGCTACTGAACTCGCGCCAGGGACGGCATGTAATCTAGTCGGGAGAAGAAATATGACTGAAGTGAGTTGGTTGGCCGTCATTGTCGCGACGGTCCTGAGTTTTGTGTTGGGTGGGCTGTGGTACTCGCCGCGGGTTTTCGGCGCCAGATGGGCCGAAGGCTGCGGAGTCGACCTCGAATCCGAGGATGCCGGCAAACATGCGGCAAAGGCGCTGTCGGTGCAGTTCGTCAGCACCTTGCTGCTGGCCTGGGTGCTCGGCGCGATGGTGGACGCCGGCGAATGGCTGATGATCGCGGTAACCGTGAGCGTGGTGGCGGTTATTCTGATTTCGGCGGGACTGTTTCATCGCAACAGTCATTTCGCCGCGGTGATCGAGGGCGTCTTTGTCGTGGTGATGTCCGCGGTGATGGTTGTCGTGCACCTGGTGCTCTAGCCGGCGTATTCCGCATGCATCCGGACGAGTTCCCGCGCGGCGGCGCCCGGATCTGACGCGCCGAAAATCGCGTGTATTACGGCCAGCAGGTCGGCGCCTGCGGCCAGCGCCTGGTTCGCATTGTTCCGGTCTATCCCGCCGATGGCGGTTATCGGCAAGTCCAGCGACTCGCGCGCCGCTTGCAATGTCTCAAGCCGGGCGGGTGGGGCTTGCGGCTTGCTGACCGAGGGGAATAATCTTCCGAAGGCGACATAGTCGGCGCCCTGAACCTGCGCGGACCGGGCCAGTTCCAGCGAATCGTGACAGGTAGCGCCGATTATGGCGTTGGCGCCAAGCGCGGAGCGGGCGCCGGCGATATCAGGATCCGTCCTTCCCAGATGAACGCCGTCGGCGCCGCTTTGCGCGCACAATTCCACATCGTCATTGACGATGAACGGCACCTCGTGGCGCCGGCAGATCGCGAGCAGCCGCACAGCCTGCCTGCGGGCCTCGTCCCGATCACCGTGCTTGGCGCGGAATTGCAGCATCGCGATTCCGGCCCCCGCGATTTCGTTCAAGATATCCTCATGATCGGGCCGATGCATGAAGGCATCGTCCGTAATCGGATAAATGCCTGAAAAACTCATGACTCTCGCATGAAGCCCCGTTTCGGCAAATACTGGCCGGCTCCGGCGCGCCAGGCCCGTCTGAGAGATTCCCAGGTATATTGTTGTGCCTCGCGCAAGGCGCTCTCCATATCGTGGCCCAGGGCAAGATTGCCGGCGACCGCGCTGGCAAGGGTGCAGCCCGAGCCATGGAATTCATGTTCCAGTCTCGGCCAGCGGAATTCCGAGGATTCACAAGTAGCTTCATCAATTGCCCGAAACCAGCGATTGACCACGTATTCTCCCGATTCGTGGCCGCCGGTCAGCAATACGTTGCGGCAGCCCCGGCGCAGCACCTCCCCGGCCGCCGCATCGGGCGTGTCTGCCTCCGGCGCCAGTTGCGTCAGTTCCACCGAGTTGGGAGTCACTATCGTCGCCAGCGGCAGCAGCAGTTCACGCATGGCCGCGAGTGTTTCGGACCCCGCGAAGGCATAACCGCCGCCGGCGGCGCTGACCGGGTCCATGACGACGGGAATATCCGCGTGTTTGCGCAGTATTTCACATACGGTCTTCACCGTGGCGGCGCTGCCAAGCAGGCCCAGCTTGAAACAGCGAACCGGCATGTCCGCCAATACGCAATGCGCCTGTTCCGCCATCAGGTCGGCAGCTACTGGAGCGATCCGGTGTGCGTTGACGGTGTCCTGCACCGTGAGCGCGGTCGCAACCGGAGCGCAATGACAGCCGAGACCGAGCAGGGTTTCCGCATCGGCCTGCAGGCCGGCCCCGCCGCTGGGGTCGAGGCCGGAAAAACAGAGGACGACGGGCTTGCCGGCGCTCATAAGGATCACAATACCGGTTTTACGACGATCAGAATGACGATGGCGATCAGCAAAAAGACCGGCAGTTCGTTGAATACGCGGAAGAAGACATGGCCGCGTTCGTTGCTGCCGTCGCGCAAGGCGCTCATATAGACCCAGCACATACCGTGATAGACGAGCAACAGGACGACGAGCGCCAGTTTGACCTGCATCCACCACCAGGCGAGGAAGTAGTCCATATTGTCGAACAGCAGCCAGAAACCGAACAACAGCGTCGCCGCGGCGGAGGGCGTGGCGATACCCCAGTACAGCTTGCGTTCCATGATCACGAAACGGTCACGGCTGATCGCGTCCTCGCTCATGGCGTGATAGACGAAGAGCCGTGGCAGGTAGAAAAGACCGGCAAACCAGCACACCATGGCGATGATGTGGAAGGACTTCAGCCAGAGCATTGAATTTTCTCGCCGGGCGTCAAACGTGTAAGATACCCGCCCTTTCAGGCGGCGGAAGCAGTCTAGCATGATAACCGCGGGCATAGTGGGCGCGACCGGCTACACCGGCGTGGAGTTGTTGCGCCTGTTGGCGGGCCACGCACAGGTCGAAGTGGGCCTGGTAACTTCGCGCGAACTCGCGGGGACCGCCGTCGCGAAACATTTTCCCAATCTGCGCGGTCGCTTCGACCTCGATTTCAGTGCGCCGGATTCGGCGGCGCTGGGCGAGTGCGACGTGATTTTCTTCGCCACGCCCCATGCGGTCGCCATGAAATCCGCCGCCCGGGTTCTCGCCGGCGGCGCCAGGGTGATCGACCTGTCGGCGGATTTTCGCATTCGCGACATCGGCTGCTGGGAGCAATGGTACGGAGCCGCTCACGAATGCCCGGAACTCGTGAGCGAGGCGGTTTACGGACTTCCCGAAGTCAATCGCGAGCGTATTCGCGATGCGCGGCTGATAGCGGTTCCCGGTTGCTACCCGACCGCAATCCAGCTCGCCTTGCTGCCCTTGCTGGAAAATCGCCTCGTGGACGAAACGCGGCTGATCGCCGATGCGAAGTCCGGCGTCAGCGGCGCGGGCCGCAAGGCCGCGGCCGAATATCTGCTTTGCGAAGCGTCCGAATCGATCAGCGCCTATGCCGTGGCGGGGCACCGGCACCATCCGGAAATCGTGCAGGGACTTGAATCGGCGGCGGGCGGGCCTGTCACCTTGACTTTCGTGCCGCATCTGGCGCCGATGATCCGGGGTATTCTCGCCACCTGTTACGCCCCGGCGCGCGACCCCGGCGCCTGCAGCGCCGACCTGCTGCAATCCGCGTTCGAGCGGCGTTACGCCGGCGAACCTTTCGTGCAGGTACTGCCCCGGGGAGAACTGCCGGCGACTCGTGAAGTCCGCGGTTCAAACGTCTGCGAAATCGCCGTACACTACGACGAAAGTACGGCGATGGCGGTAGTTCTGGCGGCGGAGGACAATCTGGTCAAGGGAGCGGCCGGTCAGGCGGTACAATGTATGAACATCGTTTTCGGCTGGAACGAATCCGAGGGTCTGGAGGGAATCGGACTTTTACCCTGACTTGCTCGTGACGGTTGCGGCAATCGCGATTGCAAGTTGTTTTATTGTTGGAGAGGATATGCATGTTGAACAAGAAGCCGGGAGGCGACATGACCACTGATAGTACGAAAAACCACACTCTGATTTCCGGTTCCACAACGGTGAACGGGGATATTCATTTCGAAGGCGAACTCATTATCGAAGGGCGCGTTGTCGGCAAGGTGCTGGCGGAGGAAGGCTCGGAAGCGCAATTGCGGGTCGCCGAAAGCGGTTCGATCGAAGGCGACGTGGAAGTTCCGCTCGTGGTCATCAACGGCAACGTAAACGGCAATGTGCGGGCGTCCAAACACATTGAACTGGCCGCGCAAGGCCTGGTCAACGGCAATGTGGTCTACAACCTCATCGAGATGGTCATGGGTTCGGCGGTGAACGGCAGTCTGACCCGCATGGACCGGGAAGAGCCGGAAATCGCCTTGCTTGAACTCGACAAGGAAGAAGGCGTGGAGAGTTGAGCGGATATGTCCGTAGTTCAGTCCCAGGATCCCGTGGTCATGCACTTCACCGATCAGGCGGCGGAGAAGGTGCATCGGCTGATCGCGGAAGAGGGTAACGACAATCTGAAATTGCGCGTATTCGTCACCGGCGGCGGCTGCTCCGGTTTTCAATACGGCTTTACCTTCGACGAGGAAGTGGCCGAGGACGATACGGTGATACGAAACGGGGGAGCGAGCCTGCTTGTCGACCCCCTGAGTTTTCAATACCTCGTCGGCGCCAGGGTCGATTACGTCGAAGGGCTCGAAGGCTCGCGCTTCGTCGTCGACAATCCCATGGCAACTACCACTTGCGGCTGCGGAGCGTCGTTCTCGATCTAGGCTTGCCGCGAGGCGATCAGTCGGCGCTGACTCCGGCGCTTCTCCTGACCAGTTCCCGATTGAGCGTATCGAATTGCGCCAACAGGTTTTCCGTGTGGCTTCTGAAACGATCCATCTCATCGGCGGCGATGCCGGGAGCCGATGGCAACAGTTCGTTGGCGCGGGCCGGATTGCGGGGCACACCGTCCTTCAGCACTTCGTAATGCAGATGCGGACCGGTCGCGCTGCCGGTCGAGCCCACGTAGCCGATCACATCGCCCTGGCGGACCCTGGCTCCGGGTTTCATGCCGTCCGCGAATCGGGACAGGTGGGCGTAACGGGTCTCGAAACCGCCAGTGTGAGCGACGATGACGATATTGCCGTATGAGCCGTAGCGGGAGGCGCGGGTTATGTTGCCGTCGCTGGTGGCCCGGACCGGCGTGCCCGTGGGCGCGGCATAGTCTGTGCCCTCATGCGGGCGAACCTTGTTGAGAATGGGGTGCAGGCGTTTCGGATTGAAATGTGAACTGATGCGGAACACGTCGAGCGGATTCCGCATCATACCGGTTCGCATGCTGTTGCCGTCCGGGCTGTAGTAGCCTGTCCGGCCGTCCGCGTTTTCGTAGCGTACCGCCAGGTGTTCCTTGCCACGATTCACGAAGCGCGCAACGAGCATGTCGCCTTCGCCCACGTATTCGTCCTCAAGGAATTGCTGTTCGTAGAAAATCGTGAACTGGTCGCCGGGCTGGGTGTCGAGCATGAAATCTATCTTGCCGCCGAAAATGTCGACCATGCGCATGCTTTGCGTCGGCGGCACCTGTTCCCGCTCCGCTGCCGCCAGCAGGCTGCTGTATACCGTTCCGCCCTTGATGTCCGTCTCTATGCGCGGTGTGTGCCTGATGGGTTCGATGCTGAATTCCTGTCCATCGCGCCTGAAAGCGAGTTCCTGCAGCGGCGACCGTATCAGCCGGAACTCGTCAAGGCCTCCGGAATCGTCAAGCCTGAAACCGAGTTCGTAGCCTTCCTTCATGGCGTTCAGAATCTTTGCTTCCTCGCCGCTGCGCAAGAGCCGCGCGAGGTCCGCCGGGTCGAGTTCCAGCTCAACGAACAATTCGCTCAAGGTATCGCCGTAGCTGACCTCGACGAATTGCCAGCCTAAGGATTGCCGCAGCGAGGGCGGAAACTCGGGCTCCGCCTCGGGTTCCGGCGGCCGCGCGGATTCGATTACGGGAATTTCCGGCAACGCCGACAGATCGGCGACGATCTCGTGAGCGGACGCCAGTGGAAAGGGATCGGATTCGGCCGGCGCTTGCAGCAAGCTTGTGACAAACAGGCCGATCGCACCGAACGGAATCAGCGCCACCGTAATGTTTCGGCCATCCCTCTGCGGGTGGCGTTGCATGGATGAAAAGCTGATGGCGATTCCTCCAGTACGCCGGTTCCTGCCGGCGATCCTTGCACTAAAACGTCAGAGACTACACTTTTTTGGGAACCGTTTCACCCGCTCCCGCTGCCAATATTGTACTATCTGCAACTTTGTTCCGGTGTCCGGAATTGCGGTCCACAGCCGGTTTGACAAAAACGGGCTGGATTAAGTTCCCGTTAGCTTGACAGGCGCGGCCATGGTGCACGAAACCATAATCGCAGAACTCGAATCGAGAAATCTCATCGCCCAACTCGCGGGCGGCGACGAACTCGTGCAGCATCTCGCAGGCGGCGGCCGCACGGTTTATTGCGGCTTCGATCCCACGGCGGAGAGCCTGCATATCGGCAATCTCCTGCCATTGCTCGCGCTGCGGCGCTTCCAGCTCGCCGGGCACAGGCCGATCGCCCTCGTCGGCGGCGCCACCGGCCTGATCGGCGACCCCAGTTTCAAGGACTCCGAGCGCAAGCTCAATTCTGTGGAAGTCATAGCCGATTGGGTCGAGCGGATCAAACCGCAACTCGCCCGCTTTCTCGATTTCGACTGCGGAGCCAATTCGGCGCTGCTCGTCAACAACCTGGAATGGACCCGGGATTACGACATGCTCGGCTTCCTGCGCGACGTCGGCAAGCATTTCTCGGTCAACAACATGATCCAGAAGGAATCGGTGCGGCAGCGGATCGAACGCGACGGCGAGGGGATTTCCTATACCGAATTCAGCTACATGATCCTGCAATCCTTCGACTTTTCGGAATTGTGCAAGCGCTACGATTGCACGATACAGGTCGGCGGCAGCGATCAATGGGGCAATATCACCGGCGGCATCGATCTGACCCGGCGCCTGCACCAGCAGCAGGTCTATGGCGTGACTTTCCCGCTCGTCACCAAGTCCGACGGCTCAAAGTTCGGCAAGACCGAAGCGGGCACGATCTGGCTCGACCCCGCCAAGACTTCGCCTTATGCCTTCTACCAGTTCTGGCTCAATGCCGCCGACGCGGACGTATACGATTTCCTGCGCTATTTCACCTTCCTGGCGCCCGCGAAGATCGAGCAGATCGAGCGCGCCGACGCCGCTTCGCAAGCCCGGCCCGTGGCCCAGGGCGTCCTGGCGCAGGAGGTAACCAGGCTCGTGCACGGCGAGCAGGGCCTGGCCGCGGCGGAAAGAATCACCGGGGCGCTGTTCTCGGGCGAAGTTTCCGGCCTGGGGGAAGATGACCTGCGGCAACTGGAACAGGACGGTCTGCCTTGTACCGACATCACGCCGGAAACCGCCTTGCTCGGCGTGCTCGTGGAATGCGGCCTGGCGCGGTCGCGACGCATAGCCAGGGATCTGGTCGCGAGCGGCGCCGTCTCGGCGAACAACGCGGTTCAAAGCGCCGGCGACGATCCGCTCGACCCGAAACTCGCGCTACATGGAAGATACTTCGTCATCAGACGAGGCAAAAAGAACTTCCACCTCGCAAAACTCGTCTGAATCAAGTTCCTGTAATTCACCGATTTCGGCCATACATATCTAATATGGGTGGTTTCCCCGGGGTTGTGTAAATTCGGAAAACTGCTGTAGAAACAGATGGTTAGGGAAGTCAGGAAGGGAGACTCGACTCCCGATAACTGGAATTATCGGGAGCAGTGAGAATAGCCCGTCTGACCTTGCCAGTCAAACAAAATGTGCGAATTGTCAAAGCAAAGCAGAAATGTCCCCTTTTCTCCAAAGCAGAGATGTCCCCTTCGGCCTTGCGCGCAGGGAGCGTAGCGACCGGAGCGCAAGGCCGCGCCGCGGCTATCCGGCGGCCGCCTCCGCGCCGGGCTTGAGC
>CAZUSL010000097.1:0-5899 GCA_964622925.1 uncultured Pseudohongiella sp.
ATCCGCGCGCGGTACGGCGAAGAAATGTTGACCGCCGAAGGCGCGCTCGACCGTCCGCGCATGCGCAAGATGGTCTTTGCCGACGAAGCCGAACGCGCCTGGCTCGAGAACCTGCTGCATCCCCTGATCGACGCGCGCATCCGACAAAAAATAGCCGCCTGCCAAAGCACCTATTGCATGCTCGTTTCCCCGCTCTTGCTGGAAACTACCCGACGCCGCCTCGTCGACCGCGTGCTCGTGGTCGATGTCTCCCGGCAAACCCAGCTCCACCGCAGCTTGTTGCGGGACCAGGGCGAGCGCGCCACCATCGAGGCGATCATGGACGCCCAGGCCAGCCGCGAGGAACGTCTGCGCGCAGCCGACGATGTGATCGACAATGAAGGCCCCCAAAGCGCACTTGCGGCCCGTGTGAGAGACTTGCACACAGCTTATCTGGCAATCGCGAAAGCTCATGACTGACGAAATCGATTCGGTAAACTGCCCGAACTGCGGCAAAGAAGTGCGGTGGACCAAAGACAACCGCTACCGCCCCTTCTGCTGCGAGCGCTGCCGCCTCATCGACCTGGGCGAATGGGCCGCCGAAAGATACCGCGTCCCGGGCGACCCGACTCCACCACCCGACAAACCCGACTCCGAATCCCTGCAATAGTTCTTTTCAGCGGATAAATCCGCTGATGCCGGCTACGCCGAACGCGCCATGCGCCCGCGCCAAACGCGCCAGTTCGGGGCGCATGCCGCCGAGCGCGTATACGGGCAGGCTGACCTGGTCCGCGAGCCGGCGGAAGCCGTTCCAGCCGAGTAATTGCGAGGCTTTGTATTTGCCCGTCGCGGCCACCGGCGAGAGCAGAACGAAATCGGCCCCGAGAGTCTCGGCCCGGCGCAGTTCCGCCGGCGAATGGCACGAAGCGCCGAACAGACAGCCCGGCGGAACCGGGCGCCGATCGAGTTCGGCGAGGACGCGGCTCGAGGCGTGAAATCCGCAATCCGGCGATTCGAATTCGAAATATTCGGGAAGATTATTGAACAGCAGCCGGGTCCGGCTGCCCGCGGCCAATTCCATCGCCTTCAGGAACCGTTTCCGATAGCGGTCCGGCGGCAATTTCGTCTGACGCACCTGGACCAGTTCCCGACCCGAAGCGATCAGCTTTCGCATCAGTTCGAGGAATTCGCTCTCGCTGTCCACGTCGGGCGTAATCGTGATCGTTTCCGGTAACCGCAACAATTCGACAATGCGGGTGTTGGCTGCCGGAAAGTCGGCGGCCAGCAAGTCCTGCCGCGCCCGCCATTCGATCCGTTGTCCTTCCTTGCCCGACGGCTCGCCGGCATGGCGGCTTACCAGGTGGACGTCGAGCAGCACATGTTTGTCGGCATAGCGATGTTCCACCCGGCATAGCGGATGGCTCGCCAGCAGCCGCAGCCCCGTTTCTTCATGAATCTCCCGATGTAGCGCCTGCAAATGCGGCTCGCCCGGCTCGGGCTTGCCGCCGGGGAATTCCCACAGACCGCCCTGATGACTATGCTGCTTGCGCAAGGCGACCAGCACTTCGTTTCGGTGATTGAAAATCACGGCCACCATGACGTGAACCGGAACAGACCTTGCCCCTGTCCCGGTGTCGAGAGCGTCAGGAGCTTCAACTGCGATATTCGGCATTGATGCGCACGTATTCGTGGCTCAGATCGGAGGTCCAGACCGTTTCCCTGAATTCGCCGCGGCCAAGGCGAATATCGATGTCGATATCGGTTCCCGCCATGGCGGCCAGGCCGGCCTCCTCGGAATAGTCCGGATGCGGTTCTCCGTCGGCGACGACCGGCGCGCCGCCGAGGTAAATCCGAAGCCCCGCCAGATCGAGATCCGCAATCCCCGCCCTGCCGACAGCGGCAAGTATGCGGCCCCAGTTCGGATCCGAGGCAAAACAGGCGGTTTTTACCAGCGGCGATTCCGCCACCGCATAGGCGACTTGCAGGCATTCGCCTGAAGTGGCGCCTTCGCTCACGCGCACGGTAATGAACTTGCTCCCGCCTTCGGCGTCGCGGATGATCGCCTGGGCCAGCCGCCGGAACACTTCCGCCAGCGCCGAGCGGAAACTTTCCCAGTCGTCGCCGTCCTGTTCGCCCAGGGCCGCGCCGGCGCCGGTTGCGGTCAATACGCAGGCGTCATTGGTCGAGGTATCGCCGTCTACGGTTATCCGATTGAAACTGTTTTCCACCTGCTCGAGCAGAAGCGAATCGACTTGGGCTCGGCTGAGTTTCGCGTCGGTGAAAACGAAAGCCAGCATCGTCGCCATGTCGGGCCGGATCATGCCGGAGCCCTTGGCGATGCCGGCGATACGAACGCTCTTGCCGCCGAAATCGAGCTCGGCGTAAGCGGTTTTCGGCCGGGTGTCGGTGGTGAGAATGCCCTTTGCCGCCTCCAGCCAGGCGCCGGTATCGAGCCGCGCCGTCAATTGCGGCAGTGCGTCCATTATCCGGTCGACCGGCAGCGCTTCGCCGATGACGCCGGTGGAAAACGGCAGCACCTGCTCCGCCGGCACGCCACAGCGGCGCGCCAATGCCTCGCAACAGGCAAGCGCCGCCCTGCGGCCCGCGACGCCGGTTCCCGCATTTGCGTTGCCGGCATTGATCAGCAGGTACCGCGGCCGGGCCGCGGCCAGATGCGCACGGGCGATTTCCACCGGAGCTGCGCAAAATGCATTGCGCGTGAACACCGCGCAAGTTTCGCTGGCTGGAGCAAGTTCCATGGCGACCAGATCGGGCCGGTCCCGGTAGCGGATATTCGCGCTTACCGCCGCCAGGCGCACGCCCGGAACGGTTCTGACGGGCTCCGGCGGCAAGCCGCCGTCAGCGGATGCGGCCACAACAGACTTTGTATTTCTTGCCGGAACCGCATGGGCAAGGCGCGTTGCGTCCTACCTTCGGCACTTCCCGGATAAAAGGTTGCGGCCGCAATTGCCCCGGCGCCTGGGCCGGCTGCCCGGGCAGTGACGCCTGTCCTGCCCCTGCCCGACCGGAGGGCGGCGAAGTCGGCGCTTGCTGGGCAGCCGCGCCGCCGAGGGCGGATACGCTTTGATGCTGAAAGTTCATGCGCTCCCGCGCCGCTTCCTGCTGCCGCCGCCGTTCGATGGCGGCCGCCTCGTCTTCCTGGCGGATGTTCACCTGGCTCAGCATCTTTACCACTTCGAACTGGAAATTCGACAGCAGATCCTGAAACAGGGCGAAGGCTTCGCGCTTGTATTCCTGGCGGGGATTCCTGCCGCCGTAACTGCGCAGGAAGATCCCCTGTCGGAGATGATCCATGGTGGCCAGGTGCTCCTTCCACAAGGTGTCGAGAATCTGCAACATGATCTGCTTTTCGAACAAACGCATCTTCTCGCCCACGACCGAGCACTTGGCGATGTATTCCTCCTTGAGAACCGAGGTTATCTTTTCCTTGAGCAGGTGTTCCTGGAGGGATTCGTCTTCGTCCAGCCATTCGCCGACCGGGAGCTTCGAGCGGAATTCGGCTTCGATGGACTGCTCCAGGCCTTCGAGGTCCCATTGTTCCGGGATGCTTTGCGGCGGGATGAAGCGGTCGACGATCTGGGAGGTCACCTCGTCCCGCATGCCGTCTAGCATCTCGGTGACATCCTCGTTGCTCATCAGTTCATTGCGCTGCCGATAGATGATCGTTCGCTGGTCGTTGGCGACATTGTCATATTCAAGCAATTGCTTTCTTATATCGAAGTTTCGCCCTTCCACCTTGCGCTGGGCCTTTTCGATCGAGCGCGTGACCATGCCGGCCTCGATCGCTTCGCCGCGTTGCATGCCGAGTCGGCGCATGAAGTTCTTCACGCCTTCGCTGGCGAAAATCCGCATCAGATCGTCTTCCATCGACAGGTAGAAACGCGAATGACCCGGATCGCCCTGGCGCCCGGCGCGTCCGCGGAGCTGGTTGTCGATGCGGCGCGATTCGTGACGCTCGGTGCCGACGATGTGCAATCCGCCGGCCTCAACCACCCGGTCGTGCCGAACTTGCCAGTCGTCGCGAATCCTTTTTATTCGCGCCTCGTCCGGCGCCTCCAGCGCCTCGACTTCGGCCTCCCACTTGCCGCCGAGCACGATATCGGTGCCGCGGCCCGCCATATTGGTGGCGATGGTCACGGCGCCGGGGCGGCCGGCCTGGGCGATGATATGCGCTTCCTTTTCATGGAACTTGGCATTGAGCACTTCGTGCTTGACACCGTTCTTTTTCAGAAAGTTCGAGAGCAGTTCCGAATTCTCGATCGAGGCGGTGCCCACGAGCACCGGCGCGCCCTTGCCGCTGATCTCGGTGATGTCCGCGACAACGGCTTCGAACTTCTCCTCCATGGTCAGATAGATCAGGTCGTTGTCGTCGATTCGGACCATCGGTACGTTCGTCGGAATGACGACGACATCGAGCCCGTAAATCTGGTTGAATTCGAAGGCTTCCGTGTCCGCCGTGCCGGTCATGCCGGCGAGCTTGCGATAGATGCGGAAGTAGTTCTGAAAGGTGGTAGAAGCCAGGGTCTGGCTTTCGCTCTGGATCGGCAATCTTTCCTTGGCTTCGAGCGCCTGGTGCAGGCCCTCGGAAAGGCGCCGCCCCTCCATGGTGCGGCCGGTATGCTCATCGATCAATACGATGCGCTGGTCCTGCACGATGTATTGCACGTCTTTCTGGAACAGATGATGCGCTTTCAGCGCGGCCTGAATGTGATGCAGCAAGGTCAGGTTGGTCGCCGCGTATAGCGATTCGCCCGGATTCAGCAAATTGCGGGCCGTCAGCAATTCCTCGACGTAGGCATGGCCCGATTCGGTCAGTTCGACCTGCCGGGTCTTCTCGTCGACGGTGAAATGGCCGCTTTCCTCGGCAACGTAATTGCGATCCATCATTTCCAGCTTGGACTTTTCGACCCGCTTGCCGAGCTTGAGGCGCGGAATGAGCTTGTTGATGTCCTGGTAAAGCTGTGAACTGTCTTCGGCGGCGCCGGAAATGATCAGCGGAGTGCGCGCCTCGTCGATGAGAATCGAGTCGACTTCGTCGACGATGGCGAAGTTGAGCGGCTTCTGCATGCGGTCTTCGAGTCTGAAGGCCATGTTGTCGCGCAGGTAATCGAAGCCGAATTCGTTGTTCGTGCCATAAGTGATGGAACAGCCGTAAGCGGCCTGCTTTTCCGCCACCGTCGTGCCGGCCTTGATGACGCCAACGCTGAGTCCGAGAAACTCGTAGATCGGCCGCATCCAGTTGGCGTCGCGCTCGGCAAGATATTCGTTAACCGTGACGATGTGTACGCCCTCGCCCGAAAGCGAGTTCAGATAGGCCGGCAAGGTCGCCACCAGGGTCTTGCCTTCGCCGGTGCGCATCTCGGCGATCGAACCTTCGTGCAACACGATGCCGCCGATCATTTGCACATCGAAATGACGCAACTCCAGAGTTCGCTTGCTCGCCTCGCGCACGGCGGCGAAGGCCTCGGGCAGCAGTTGCTCCAGCGCTTCGCCCTGTTCCAGCCGCGCGCGCAGTTCCCCGGTTCCCGCGCGAATTTCCTCGTCCGTCTTACCCTCGTATTCCGCCTCCAGCCGATTGATCGCGGCCACGGTCTTCCGCATCCGCTTCAGCTTCCGCGAATTGCTGCTGCCAAAGATTCTGCTGAGTAAGTTCATCTGGGATTCGGCGCAAAAAGGATCAATTATAGTCCGGTACCACTTTCGATTCAGTGAGAGATTCTGCGACTCCGCTTCGCAAGTCGAAACTAGGTTCCATAGAATTCCATGACTGCATAACTAATTGATTTTGTTGGAAAAATAAATTGTTGACACGCTTCGACATTGCATGATATTGTCTGATTGTAATTAGGTTGAATGTAGTTTTTCACAGGAGATTACAGGATGAAACTCAATCAGCGCA
>CAZUSL010000098.1:0-2556 GCA_964622925.1 uncultured Pseudohongiella sp.
TGGCTGCGCGCTCAGTATCCCGACGTCAAGACGATCTACGGCGGAACCGAGACCGACCAGGCCCACTCCAGGATCACCTTCGCCGCCGACCCACTCGAAGCCGTATTTCCTGGCCTTCTGGACGATGACGGCGGCGAAGGTGATCCTGGAGTGGGCCTGGTCGGTCTCGGTTCCGCCGTAGATCGTCTTGACGTCGGGATACTGAGCGCGCAGCCATTTGAACAACGCGTCATACATGGTGATCTCGTTGGGCACGTTGCGGAACGTCCATTGGGACTTTTTGGCAAGTCCGGGACGAATCGCGGTGTCGGTGAGAATGGGGAACTGAAGCCCGGTGTCGGACTTGTCGTCCACCTTTTTCTGGAAGATGCCGTACATGGCCGCCGCGGCGCCGGAACACGTCGGACCGATGCCGATCAGCGCTTCGGTTTGCGATTCGACCTTGCGCGCGACCGAGATGGCCTGATCGGCATTGCAGGCGGAGTCGTAGTAGGTGAATTCCATCTTGGCCATCGTGCCGTCACCCAGCTTCACGCCGCCCGAATCGTTGATGGACTTCACCGCCCCTTTGAGCACGGCCTCTGAGTTGACGCCGAACGAGCGCAAGGGTCCGGACTTCGCGCCCCAAGCTGCGATCTTGACGGTGCGCTCGGCCGCAACCACCGGATGCGCGAGCATAAAGAATGTTGCGACCATACCGGCCAAGGCCGCCGCAGCGAGTTTTGTTCTAGACATGTCGAGTCCTCCCGTTTGAGTTCCATAGTGAGCTTGAACGCCGTTAGTCATGTGTTCGCCTCTGGAGCGCCTCCCCATCTTGTCGTTGGCATCTGTAGCCGCCAAATTCCTGCGTCGAAGCGTTGGAAACTGTTAATACTCCGCATTGTTGCAAGAAAGTGAATGCTAAACCATGCCCAATATAAGATTTGTATATCTCAATTTTGATAATAGTTCAGCGCCATATCATCTCTAAACGCGCCCTTCTGACAATCGTCAGGCCTCGATCTGCGTTCACGTATTGCCGGATTCGAGCTTGGGGGTTGCCAGCATTCCGTTCGGGTGTACCGGATTCCGCGGCAAATGAACAATTGGCATCAAAACGGATTGCCTGGTTATCGAGTTCGGCGGGCGAGTGCGGCCCCGCGCAGAACGGCGTTTGCAACTCGCGGCAATCGCGGCCGCGAAAGGTTTATTATTCAGGGGCGGACGTTGTATTATTATCCGAATTAAAAACAATCAGTATCATTTATGATATTGGTTGATGGTTGTCCCGCTTTTTATATCGAGTGCTTCTGGAAATCCTGCCGGGAGTTCCAAAAACGGCGTCGCCCACGGCTGGCGCCGGCCGGGAAGTACGCAACCGCGAAAGAGAGGTTCGGTGCCCATGTGTGTTCACCAGCCCGGTCAGATGTCACGTTTCTTTCTGTCCGGGTATGCCGGACTGGGAGGACACGCGGGCGTCAATGCGGTCGCATGGCCATGGTCCGGCGCGGGTTCGACGACAAGCCTACGTCTTCACGCCCCGGCGCATTCGCAGGCGGACATCGGAGGCCGATCATGAGCGGCCCCCGCTTCAAGATTCCCTCCACCAACACGCTGCTCGCCTTCGAAGCGGTCGCCCGGCTCGGCAGCGTCGGCCGCGCCGCCGAAGAGCGCAGCACGTCGCAATCGGCGATCAGCCGTCACCTGAGCAATCTCGAGGACGCGCTCGGCGTGATGCTCTTCGAGCGTTCGGGCCGGGGAATCGCGCTGAACCGGAGCGGCGAAAAGTATTTTCTCGCCGTCCAGTCGGCGATGGGCGCCCTGCAAGACACCGCTCACGGGCTCCACAACCGAAAAACCGGCCTGACCATCGGATGTACCTTGGAGATCTCGGGTCTGTTGCTGCTGCCGATCTTCTCCAGGCTGAAGCGCTCTCTGGGCGACGATGTCGCGGCCCGGATTGTGGTCTACGACTACGACATGCTGTCCATGCTGATACCTGTGGGCCTTGACATTATCTTCGAGACTTCAGTTGGCGCGCCGCACCCTGACGAGAATGCGATCAAGGTCTTGGATGAGGAAATCGTGCCGGTGGCCTCGCCCTCCTTCCTGGAACGGTTCGGGCCGGTGCTGGCCGGGCCGCCGCAATACTGGTCGGGGGTGCCGCGCCTGGATATCGGTCTGCGCAGCCCGGGCTGGGCGACCTGGGAAACCTGGTTCAATGAGCACGGGTGCGCGCCCCCGGACGCACCGGTCGAGATTTTCGAGAACTACATCCATCTGCTGCGGGCGGCGGCCGACGGCGATGGTATCGCTATCGGCTGGAACGGATTCTTGACCGATTACACCGAAGCGGGACAGCTTGCGGCCGTCCGGGACGAGTGGCTGCGAACCGGGCTCAGCATGTACGGCGTTCCTACGCCAAATGGCAAGCGCAACACCGCTTCGAAGGACTGCCTGGAGGAGCTTGGAGTTACTATCAAAAGTTGTGTATGAGCCGAATTGAAGGAGGCGGCGCATCCTGCTGAAATGGGTTTGTCACATAGCCCGACCATTCAGCACAAGGAGATGCGCCAC
>CAZUSL010000099.1:0-3757 GCA_964622925.1 uncultured Pseudohongiella sp.
GGATGTTTTCGTAGACGGCGCCGAACTGGCTGATCCACGAGTCAGCCGCGACGTCCGTCGGCAATCGCGGGGCGATCTCCTGCAGCAGGTTCTGCGCTTCGAGCACGTCGCCGGTGCGCAGCCAGAGCGCGTTCTGGGGGCTGCGCAGCCGGAACAGGGCGCGGGCGGCGTCGCGGTTGATCAATACCAGGCGGCTGTCGATATCGCCGCTGCCGACGAGGAAAATGCCGCTGACCTCGAACTCGCGGAAGTTCACCACGGGCATCAACGGATTGACCGCAATCGCCGGAGAATAAAGCCTGACGCGGTCGCCGAGCTCGACTTGCAGGTCTTGCGCCAGAGGCTCGCCAAGTACGACTCCCCAATGGGTGTCCCCTAATTCTTCGAGGCCGCCGGCGAGCATGAAACGGTCGATGGCGGAGTATTCCGCTTCGAGTTCGGGTTCGACGCCGTTGGCCATGACGCCGCTGTTGCCCGATTCCGTCGCTACTACCGCCTGCATTTCGATGATTGGCGAGATCGATTCGATGCCTGCGCCGGCGGCGAGTTGAGACTGCAAGGCCTGCCATTGTTCGGCGTTCAGGCCAGGTTCGGCGCGCAGGGTGATGTGGGGCACGATGCCGAGGACGTTCTGGCGCATTTCGCGGTCGAAACCGTTCATGATCGACAGCACCGTCAGCAACAGCGCGATGCCGAGCGCCAGGCCCAATATCGATACGGCAGACATGAACGAGACCAGCCCGCTGCCACGCCCGGCGCTGACGTAGCGCAAGGCGATGTAGCGCGGCAGCGCCACGGCGCGGTCAGGCGCGGAGTTGGCCATCTTCGAGCACCAGGATGCGTTGCATCGACCGGGCCAGTTCGCGGTCGTGGGTCACGGTGACGAAACTGGTCGCGAGCGATTCGTTCAATTCGAGCATCAATGCGCTGATTTCGAGGCCGGTATGGTGATCGAGATTGCCGGTCGGCTCGTCGAGCAATACGCAGCGCGGTTCGCCGACGAGAGCCCTGGCGATGGCGACGCGCTGTCGCTCGCCGCCGGACAATTGCGACGGACGATGACCCGCCCGCTCGCCGAGCCCGACGCGCTCGAGCATTTCCGCCGCCCGCTGCTTCGCCAGCCCGCGACCTTCGCCGCGGATGAGCAGCGGCATGGCGACGTTTTCCAGGGCGCTGAATTCCGCCAGCAGATGATGAAACTGGTAGACGAAGCCGAGGAAGCGGTTGCGCACCGTTCCCCGCTCGCGCTCGTCGAGCGCGCTCAGGTCGCGGCCGCCGATGAAGACCTTGCCGCTGCTCGGCGCGTCGAGGCCGCCGAGCAGATTGAGCAAGGTGGTCTTGCCCGAGCCCGAACTGCCGATGACGGCGATGCGCTCGCCTTCCGCGACCTGCAAGGACACGTTTTTCAGCGCTTCGACGCGCTGGGGCCCCTGCTCGTAGCATTTGCCGAGCCCTTCGCAGCGGATTACGGGTTCCTTGGCTTCCATTCCGGCTTCCTATTCGTAACGCAGCACTTCGGCGGGCTGCACCTTGCTGCCGCGCCAGGCGGGATACAAGGTGGCGGCGAGACTGATCGCCAGCGCCGCGAGACTGATCAGCAGCACTTCCCCGAAATCGACCCGGGTCTGCAGATGCGAGAGCAGATAAACCTCGCCTTCCAGCGGCAACAGGTTGAGCCAGCGTTCCAGCGTCTGGCTGATCGCGGTGATATTGTGGCCGAGCAGGACGCCGAGCGCCGCGCCGGTCAGGGTTCCCGCCACGCCCGCCACCATGCCCTGGACGACGAAAATGCCGAGCACCGACGAACTGCCGGCGCCCATAGTGCGCAGGATGGCGATGTCGGCGCTCTTGTCCGCCACGACCATGACCAGGGTCGAGACGATATTGACCGCCCCGACGAGGACGATCACGAGCAGCATCACGGTGGTGACGAGTTTTTCCATCGCCAGCGCGTTGAACAGGCTCGCCTGTTCTTCCTGCCAGGTCACGATCTCCACGCCGGGCGCGCCGCCGAAACTGTCTTCGGCGATTCTGCGGGCTGCCATCACGTCGGCGACTTTCAGCCGCAACTTCAGGTCGGCACCGGGGTCCGCCCGCAACACTTCGCGCGCCTGATCGAGATGCAGCAGCACGATGTTGCTTTCGCCGTAGATGCCGAAGTCCTCGAAGCCGGTGATCGTCAGCCCCCGGCTGTCGTCGAACGAACGCGCGAGCAGGCCGGCCAGGGAGAAAACCGAGGCCTGTTCGCCGGGAAAAATGCCGAGCGAAGCGGCCAGGCGCGCGCTGACGATCATGCCGTCGGGTGCTGCTGCCATGCCGGCGAACAATTCGCCGTCGGCGGGCCCTTGCGCGTCTAGCACGTCAAGTTCGCGTTCGGGCAAGACGCCGCGTAAGCGAACGAAAGCGTCGCGTCCGTGAAAGCGCAACACCGCTTCGGCTTCGACGAAAGGCGCTGCGGCGAGAATCTCGGGGTTTTCCTGCGCCAGCGCCGTCATGGCCTGCCAGTCGAGATCGCCATCGGCCGCGGACAGGGTCACGTGCGGCACAGCCTTCAGGGCTTCGCCGCGCAATACGCCGATCGAGCCGTTCATGACCGAGAGCGCGACGATGAGCACCATCACGCCGAGGCTGATGCCGAGCATCGAGAGGAAAGTGACGAAAGACAGCAGCAGATTGCCCCTGCGCGCCACCGAATAACGCAATCCGACATAAACTGGGAACAATCCGGGCATCAGGGACATTTCCGATGGCGAGCGCCATTGTAGAGAATCTTCACGAGCCGCCACAAGGCAGGTTACCGAACTTGTAAAGCCACGGTAAATGCATTAGCTTGAATTCCTTGAAAACAATCCGGTGTGGGGATCGGAAAAGGACGTAAATTAAGGAACCGGACATGATCAAGCGAGCCGCCGGCGCCTCCAGGAGGCGAAGAAAGCCGGCGATCCACAAAAGATACACCAAGACCGAAATACTCAACGAAATCGCGGCCAACACCGACGTGGACCGCAAGGAAGTCGCGGCGGTTCTCGACGAACTCGGCTCGATCGTGGAACGTCATGTCAGGAAACGCGCCGCGGGGGAATTCATCCTCCCGGGCCTGCTCAAGATCACGACCGTGAAGAAGGCGGCGCGGCCGGCGAGAAAGAACGTGCCCAATCCCTTCAAGCCGGGAGAAGTCATGGACGTGCCGAGAAAGCCCGCCTCCACCCGGATCAGGGTTACGCCGCTGAAGAAACTGAAGGACTACGCCCTGTAAGCCCTTCGCCTCTCCGCCTATGAGAACCAGTCAATTCCTGCTCGCGACCGCGAAGGAAACCCCCGCCGACGCCGAGATCGTCAGTCATCGGCTGATGCTGCGCGCGGGCATGATCCGCAAACTGGCCGCCGGCGTGTACAGTTTCCTGCCGCTGGGCATGCGCGTCGTGCACAAGATCGCCAATATCGTGCGCGAGGAGATGGACCGCATCGGCGGGCTGGAAATCCTGATGCCGATGGTGCAGCCGGCGGAACTCTGGCAGGAATCCGGCCGCTGGGAAGATATGGGGCCCGAACTCGCGCGCTTCCGGGACCGCCACGAACGCGATTTCTGCCTCGGCCCCACCCACGAGGAAGTCGTCACCGACATCATCCGCAACGAGTGCCACAGCTATCGCCAGTTGCCCGTCGTGGTCTACCAGATCCAGACCAAGTTCCGCGACGAGCGGCGCCCGCGTTTCGGCGTCATGCGGGCGCGGGAATTCATCATGAAGGACGCCTA
>CAZUSL010000100.1:0-1601 GCA_964622925.1 uncultured Pseudohongiella sp.
TGATCGCCGGCGCCGTGGCCGCCGCATTTTACGGGTTGGTCGACACTGCCCGGATTGCCGCCGCGCCGTGGTTCGGATTGCCCGAATTCGCGGCGCCAGGCCTTGAATTCAGTCCCGGGCCCGCATTCGGGGCATTGTTGCCGGCATTCCTGATTGCCGGATTGATTGGTTCCATCCGGGCGATCAGCAGCAATATCGCCCTGCAGCGGGTTTCCTGGCGCCGCCCGAAGCCGACCGACTATCGGGCAGTGCAGGGGACGGCCGTATTGGACGGATGCAGCAACCTGTTATGCGGACTTGCCGGTACGGTTCCCAATACGACCTATTCGATTGCCGCTTCGCTGATCGAAATCGGCGGGGTCGCCGCGCGAAAGATAGGCATTGCGACCGGGGCGATTTTTCTGGGGTTTGCTTTCATGCCCAAACTGCTTGCGCTGATTCTGGCGATTCCGGGACCTGTCGTAGCCGCTTACCTGTTCATTCTCACTGCCATGCTTTTCATGATAGGAGTGGGAATGGTTGCCCAGGGCGGATTCGACTATCGCAAAAGCGTAATTGTCGGTGTTTCCTTCTGGCTTGGATTCGGTATCGAAAACGACGCGATCTTTCCCGAATTGGCGACCGAGTTCGCCGGCGGCGCCTTTTCCAACGGAATCACCGTCGGGGGTCTGGCCGCGATACTGATGACCTGGCTGATGAACTTTTCCCGGCGCCGGGCGATTCATCTGGAAGTTGAGTTCGAGGTTTCCGCCTTGGCGAAGATCCGCGAGTTTCTGACCCGCTTCGCCACGCGCAACGGTTGGGACGCCGAAATGGCGGCCCGCCTCGAAGCGGTTGCCGAAGAAACCCTGCTGACACTATTGCAGCGGGAATCTGAGGAGGATGTTTCGGGCGGCTCGAGGCCCATGCGGCTGACTGCAGCCAAAAGGGGAGGCGGAGCGGAGCTGGAATTTATCGTTGTGCCGGGGAAGGAGAACCTGCAGGAACGACTGGCAATGCTGGAGACTCACCCGGGCGAGGGAACACGCATGGAGCAGGAAGTTTCCTTGCGCTTGCTGCGTCATCTTGGCGCTTCATTTCGGCATCAGCAATATCACGGCCTGGATATCGTGAACATCGAGGTGAGACCTCCGGCTCGATAACTGGGCGGCAGACGAACGATTGAGTACGAATCAGCAACTGGGTCCGAACGAACTACCGGAACGTATTGCCGCGAGCGTTGGCGAACGGCTGCTCGTCCGCAAGCAGCTGCCGCTGTCGCCGGATTCTGCAATGACGGTTGGATGGCCGAGGCGATGAATTCGATCGCGGGCAATTCCGCTTGGTTCCAATGTGGATTCGTGGGCGATGCCGACGACAGGTAACGGCTGCTGCTCGACGTGCCGGCGAATCTGCTCGATCATGGAGGCCCGGCGCGGTCAGCGAACAAACGGTGCCGGCCATGACCGCAGGTGCGATCTCCAAATACCGGTCTCGGATTGCCGTTGCGGTCAACGGCATCGCCGGATTCCATGGCGTCAGCGCGGAAAATAACCATCGGCCCGGCCCGGATCTCCCAGCAATGGGAACAGCGGCGACAGGTTCGGTAGTCTCGCTGACAC
>CAZUSL010000101.1:0-12346 GCA_964622925.1 uncultured Pseudohongiella sp.
TTGAAGAACGTGGTCGAGCGCGCGGTCTACCAGCATGGCCGTGCAGGAGAAGATCCTGCGCGTGATCGAATACGGCGAATTCGAACGCCTTGGCGGCGCGGAGACGCTCAATGTCGATGTGAGGCTGATCGCCGCGACAAACGAAGATCTGCCCGCTCTGGCCAGGCGCGGGAAGTTCCGGGACGACCTGCTCGACCGGCTTGCCTTCGATGTCATCACCTTGCCGCCGCTGCGCGAGCGGACCGAGGACATTCCCATCCTGGCCCAGCATTTCGCCGTCGGCATGGTGAAAGAGATGGGGGGCGAATATTTCGCCGGATTCGGACGCAAGGTGCAGGCAGCGATGCTCGCCTGGCCCTGGCCGGGAAACGTGCGCGAGTTGAAGAACGTGGTCGAGCGCGCGGTCTACCAGCATGGCGACAAGCCGGTGAAGGAACTCGTGTTCGACCCTTTCGCATCACCCTGGCGGCCGGTCTCGACGGCGCCCGATGGAGGAGGGAACGACAAAGCGCCGGACGCAATCCAGTCGGATGCTCCCGACCTGGCGCAACTGGAGCAAATCGACTTCCGCAGCCACATGCAGGACTATGAACGGCAACTCCTGCGCCGGGCCCTGCAACAGAACCATTTCAATCAGCGCAAGACCGCCGAGTTCCTCAAACTCAGCTACGACCAGCTACGCGGCTACATGCGCAAATACGATCTGACCTCGTCATAGGAAAGGTCCGACTCGGCCGGCGATCTTCCGCCGCGCGGGTTCTTGTTCACGTTACTTGCCCTATCAGCAGTTTCAGGTTTGCAATGTGCTCATTCAGTTCCTTTCTTCCCGCATCCGTCAACTGGTACCAGGTTACCGGACGGCGGTCGCGAAAACTCTTCTCTACCAGGAGGAATCCGGCGTCTTCGAGCTTGCGCAGGTGAGTGCCGAGACTGCCGTCGTTTTCCTCCAGCACTTGCTTCAGCCGGCTGAAAGATATCGTTTCGTGTCTGGCCAGGAGAACGCAGACCGCCAGTCTGACCCGGTGTTCGAGCAATCCGCGGGGAGTGCCGAACAGACCGATTTCCGCAATATCGGGATCATTCCGCTGCATGCGCGTTTCTCGGCCCGAGAAAAGCCATGGCAACAAGAGCAACGGCCGCCAGGATGCCGGCGTGGGTAAATCCATACATGGGCATGAACAGGGAAGTTATATAGCCGACCCCCAGCAACAGGCTGACAGGAAGCAGCCTGCGCTCAAGATGCAGGCCCGCGAGAAAATAAGTTAGCGCGGCAAGCAGAATCCAGAGCGAACTGAACCCTGACCAGGTCAGATGACCCGCGGCTATCGCGGGAATTCCAAGCAAACCGGCGGCAATGAAACCCAGGAAATGAAGCTTCCAGCGATTGCTTTCGCGCCGATCGATGACTCCCGCACGATTGGCCGACCGCCGCGCCAACCAGACGGTGACCCCGAATCCCGTCGGTGTCGCGATCAGCCAGAAATATCCGATAACGATCGACTCGGGGCCCACGAAATCCACCAGCGAAAAGCCGCACAGGCAAATTGCCGCCCATAACAGGTAGATCGCCGGCACATGCACTCTCGCTGACCGCTCAGCGGCAGCTCGGACATAGGCGAGATCTTCTTCAAGAGACTGTTTGTCTGCCATGTATTCCTCCAAATTTCGCATCCGGAATGCGCTTTAAAAAAACTTGTACTCTGAAAAATAGAGTTTAAATTCGGAGTTGTCAACAGTTTGCATCCGCAGTGAACCTTCGGGTGACTCCTGACCTCGCCCGGTCAGTTTCTCATCGCCTCGTAGACCACGCGCTGGGCGGTATTATTGTCGAATGGCGCCGGCGGTCCGCCCCATTTCTGTTCCATGTACACCATGTAGAAGTCGTTCTCCTGGTCTACGATGAAGATCGTGCCGCCGATGCCGCGCCAGCCGAAGTTGTAAGGGCCGCCGGCATTGTCGGTGGTGGGTTGCAAATGGAAGCCGAGACCCCAGTCGCCGACGTCGCCGAAGAAATAGTATTCCCGCGACACGCTTTCGCCGATCTTCGGCTCAAGCATCTGTTCCAGAGTTGCTTCTTCGATGATTCGTTCACCGCGATACTCTCCGCCATTGAGCAGCATTTCAGCGAAGCGCACATAATTCTCCGCGGTAGAGTTCAGGCCACCGCCGCCCGAGAGCATCCGCCGCGGGATGGTGTTGTCGGTCATGGCAGCGCCGTGAATCGGTTCGGCAATGCGGTAGCTTTCCCGCATGGGCACCCAGAACGACGTGTCATCCATTCCAAGTGGATCGAAAATACGCTCTCGCAGAACCACGTCGAGCGTCTTGCCGTCCGCCACTTCCAGAATCGCGCCGAGGACGTCGGTGGAATGCCCGTAATGCCACGCCGTGCCCGGTTCGAAATACAGTGGCAGCCGGCCGATTCGGGCGGCGAATTCCCGGGCGGTAAAGTCACCTCTGAGTTCGCTGCCGTACAACTGTCCAAGCTCGCTATCGGGAGAAAATATTGCCTGGATGAGCCCGGACTCATGAGTCAGCAGGTTCTCGATCGTCATTACGTTACGGGCGGGATTCGTCGCGCCGGTCTCATGGTCGACTACCTGGGCGTCGGCGAATTCGGGGATGAACTTCGAAACCGGATCGTCGAGGGCCATCAGTCCGTCTTCGACCATGGTCATGATTGCCACGCTGATAATCGGCTTGGTCATGGAATATATGCGGAAGATCGAGTCCTGATTTACCGGTTTGGGATTCTCCGGCGATAGCAGGCCGACCGACTCAAGAACGCCTACGCCCTTGCTGTTGCCGACCAGCAAGAGAGCGCCATTGAGAAAATCGCCGTCGACCGCGGCCTGCATCTGCGCCTTGATTTGCTCGATCTCTCCCTGATCTATGCCGAAATTTGTCGAATGAATTCGCTTGATGGAAGAATCGGCTAGCGCCAGGGACGCTGGCAGGAACAGCAAAACGGCGGCAGCGGCGATCAGCCCGCGCCCGGATCGAATCGGATTCATGAAAATAGCCTCGCAAGTAGTCCGGAATGCTGGCCAAAAGTAACCCAGGCATCAATGGTGTTCAAGCTGTCGATGCAGAGTCCGAATGTCGCGCGCCCTGGACTTGAGAGCAGGTGTCCCAAGTTAGCATTATGAAGCCGTTAATGACCGAGCATCCGCCCAACCGCAAGGATGCAAGGAGGGGTAGTGGGAAACTCCAGGAAGACGATGTCACGCGCCCGCGAGTTCGCGGATGCATATGGTCTGCGGGCGCCGATACTGCTGGCGCCGATGGCCGGCGCCTGTCCGGCTTCGTTGTCGATCGCCGTAGCAAACGGAGGCGGGATGGGCGCCTGCGGCGTAGTGATGATGAGCAGCGACCAGATTGCCGACTGGGTCCGTGAAATGCGCTCGGGCTCGAACGGCGCCTTTCAACTGAATACGTGGATTCCAGACCCCGATCCGGTGCGGAATCCAGTTCATGAGCTGACGATCCGCAGGTTTCTCTCGAACTGGGGTCCGGAAGTGCCGGAAGACGCCGCCGACACGGCGCCGCCCGATTTCGTTGGTCAATGCGAGGCAATGCTCGATGCCGGACCTGCCGTAATCTCGTCGATCATGGGCCTTTATCCCCAGGAATTCGTCTCGCGAATGAAGCAGCGGAAGATCCGCTGGTTCGCAACAGCCACGACAGTTGCTGAAGCGATCATGGCTGAAGAGGCCGGCGCCGACGTCATCGTGGCGCAGGGCATGGAGGCTGGTGGCCATCGGGGCGCATTTGATGGGGCCGACGCCGAATGCAACATGATCGGGCTGTTTTCGCTTGTGCCGGCCATCGCGGATGCAGTCCGGGTACCCGTGGTCGCAACCGGAGGCATCGCTGATTCCAGGGGTGTTTCCGCCGCACTTCTCCTCGGCGCTTCCGCCGTGCAGATCGGCACAGGGTTTCTCCGTGCGCCGGAAGCGAAGCTCCCGCCTGCATGGGCGGACTTGCTTGGAGATGCCGCTCCCGAAGATACGATTGCAACACGAGCGTTTTCCGGGCGTCTCGGACGAAGCGCCCGCACGGAGTATGCGGTCTCGGCGACATCCCCGGACGCACCTGCACCGGCGCCCTATCCCATCCAACGGCATCTCACACATGCGATGCGCAATGAAGCCGTCAGGTCCAACGATTCTGTCGGCATGCAGGCATGGGCCGGTCAGTCAGCCAGGCTTGCGCCTACAACCTCCGCAACGAACACGACCGTCGCTCTTTGGGAGGGCGTTGAGGCTATTCTCACTTGAGTTAGCCCAAGTCCTTGAAATCCGCGTTGATCGGCATCTGCCTGGAAAAATCGAACGATCTTTGAGCCTTGATTGGGAAAATCGATTAACATGGGCCGATGATTCCATCGCTCAGACAACTCAAGTACCTGGTCTCGGTGGCCGAACATCGGCATTTCAGCAAGGCGGCGGAGGCCTGTTTCGTTACCCAGTCGACCTTGAGCACGGCGATTCGGGAACTCGAGCAGCAACTT
Organism: uncultured Pseudohongiella sp.; assembly: GCA_964622925.1. GTDB lineage: Bacteria > Pseudomonadota > Gammaproteobacteria > Pseudomonadales > Pseudohongiellaceae > UBA9145. The sequence continues at coordinate 4,514 of CAZUSL010000101.1, forward strand.
GGCGTGGTGATCTTCGAGCGCAATCGCAAGTCGGTGCTGATCACGCCGGTGGGAGAGAAACTGCTCGACCAGGCCCGGGCGATTCTCGGAGAGGTCGAGGATTTCGTCAGCCTGGCCCGGGCCGAGAAGGGTTCGCTATCCGGCGAAATCAGGCTCGGCGTCATTCCGACCATCGGGCCATTCCTGTTGCCCAGGATGCTGGGTGAACTGCGTCAGGCCTACGGCAAGTTGCGGCTGTACCTGAAGGAAGAAATCAGTTCGCGCCTTGCGGTCATGCTGAAACAGGGCAAGCTCGACGTGTTGGTGCTGGCCTTTCCCTACCCGCTGCGCGACATGGAAACCGTGACACTGTTTGAAGACGAGTTTCTGCTTTGCATGCCGTCCGGACACGCGCTGGAAAAGCAGCAGTCGGTGCGGCAGAAGCAGCTGCGCGGAGAATCGCTGCTCCTGCTCGAAGAAGGTCATTGCCTGCGGGACCACGCGCTCGAAGCATGCGAATTGCAATCGGCCGAGACCAACCTGGTGTACCAGGGCACGAGCCTGCATACGCTGGTGCAGATGGTCGCGGGCGGTCTCGGTCTGACCTTGCTGCCCGCTATGGCGGTAGCGGGCGACGTGCTTGGCGACACGGGATTGCCGTTGCGCCGTTTCAGTTCGGAAAAGGTCAGCAGGCGCATCGGCATGGCCTGGCGCAAATCCGACCCGCGCCGGGACGAATATCGCATCCTGGCCGAATTCATCACCGAACGTTGCTCACCCTCGGCCGCATCTGATTCCGCCCGCAAATGAGCGCCCGAATTCACGCCAGAACTCAGGAAAGTCTGCTGCAACTGCAACTATGGCATCTGCGTATCGGCAATATCTCCGATTCGGATCTGCGCCTAGGCCTGTCCTGGCTCAGCCCCGAAGAACTCGATTACTTCCGCAATTGCGCCTCGCAATTACGGAAACGGCAATTCGCCCTCGGCCGGCTGCTGCTTCGCGGCGCCCTTTCCCATCTCGAAACCAGCCGCGCGCCCGGCCAATGGCGCATTGTCGAAGGCCTCCATGGCAGACCGTCGCTGGCGGCCGATGAGCCCTTCATCGGCTTCAACCTGGCGCATTCGGACGACCGCATCGTGCTCGTCACCGGACCGCTGCAAAGGCTGGGCATCGACCTTGAGTACGGGCTGAAGCAACGCAAGGTCGAACGGCTCGCCCGGCGCTGGTTCAATCCGTCCGAACTGGCGGAATTGATGCAACTTGAGCCTGCCGAGAGGCAACAATGGTTCTACCGGATCTGGACCTTGAAGGAGGCCTGGAGCAAGGCGCGCGGCGAAGCGCTCGCTCCTTCGATGCGGCTTGTCAGCGTGAACGGAGTCGAAGACGGCGATTTCAGCGTTACAGTCGGCGGCGGGGAAACCTCAGGCTGGCAGTTCCTGAGGATCGGGGCGGCCCCCGGATTCCATTGCGCCCTGGCGTGCCAAAGCGATGCCGAGATCAGGCTGGCGTCACGCCGTATGTCGGGTCTCGCCCGGTTCGAATCATTGAAAAGCCAGATTCTGGATAAGACCCGGTCGGCGTAGCCGACGAAATGCTCAGCATTCGTTCAGGCCGGCAAGCATTTCCAGCGTGCGTTCGTGCAGGAATTCGTCCCAGGCGTTGCCGATGGGTAGTTCGCGTGCGGCTCGTAACAGGCGTAGCGCGCGGTCGCCGTAGCGCCGCTCGCTCAGAAGCAGCAGCGCATATCCGGTTTCCAGTTGCACCACCTTCAGTTCGGGCCCGTATTCGAGCGCCAGATCGATGTGTTCGAGCGCTCTCGCGCTCGAAGCGCCGAACAGCAGGCGCGCGATGATGCCGGCCTTACTCAGCGCCTCCGCATGCCAGGCCGCGATGCCGAGATGCGCCATCGCCGATTCGGGGTCGAGTTCCGCCGCCGTTTCCACCGCGTCGCGCACACGCGTGACATAGCGGTTGCCGAGCACTTCGACTACGCCGACAACCTGGGCGTAACGGCCCATCGCGTGGGCAAGTTGCAGATGCGCCTGCACGTTTTGCGGCTCGAGTCTGACCGCTTCCAGGCCGTAGTCGGTTGCGCGCGCGAAAATGTCTTCCCTTTCCTGGCCTGGGGCGGCGATGTGGAAGCCGTATACCGCCAGCGAATTCGCCGCCAATGCGTAACCATCGGCGGTATTCAGCCCCGCGGCCATGTCCGCGGCTTCGAGGAAGTCGCCTGCGTCATAAGCCATCCGCGCCGCTTCCAGACTCTGGGCATGGAAGGATCCGCCGGCGAAGCAGGCGATTGCCACGCAGGCGATGCGGACTATCCGGAGGACTGCGCTGATTCTTGTTTTTCTAGCCGAGAACATATTCCAGTACGAATTTCGAACCGTAAAATCCGACGACCAGTAATACGAACCCCGTCAGTGTACCCCGAATCATGGTGGTTCCGCGCCATCCGAGGCGATGATGCCCCCAGAGCAGTACCGCGAACAGCAGCCAGGCGAGCGCGGTGAAGAAGCTCTTGTGAATGATGCCGTCCATGCTCCACGCATCGTCGATGAAAAAGACGCCGGTGACGATCGCCAGGCTCAGCAATATTTCCCCGGCCCAGAGCAGTTCGAGCAGGAAGGCTTCCATGTCCTGCAGCGGGGGCAGACGGGCGAGCAGACCTCCCGCATGGCCATGCTTGAGCTGATAGTTCTGCCAGGAGAGGAACACTGCCTGCAAGGCGGCGATGGATATGAAGCCGTAGGCGAGCACCGACAGCAGCACATGGCCGCCGGAAGCCGGATTGAGGCTGGTGGTCGGGAAACTGCTGCCGATCATGAGCGACAGCAGAATGGTCGCGATGGCCAGCGGAAAAAGACCGAGGAACAGGTTGTCGAGTGGCTTGCGCAAGCTCGAACCGAGTACGAGCACGGAAATCGCCAGCGCGATCAAGGTGCTGATCTGGGTAATGCCGAAGTGATAAACGCCGGGCTCGCGGACGATTTCCCAGGCGCTGACGGCATGTGCGAGTACAGCGATGAGGCCGCAGCCCAGTACCAGCGGACGGGTATTCCTGCCGCCGCGCAGCCGCCGCAATTGCAGCGCGAAAGCCAGTCCGTAAAAGCCCACTGCGAAAATTCCGGCTGCTATGTCAAGTTCCGGGCTGAGTTCCGGCATGTCCCTGGCGCCATTCGGCAATAACAGCCGAAAAGTGTCGCATATGTCCCAGCCCGGTTGAAGCGCTTTTTCCGGCCCTGTTTACCGCAAGTCCGGTTCGCTATACTGGCGCCTTTTTCGCCGGGGCCGTCAAGTGTTCGAAAATCTCACCAAGCGCCTTTCCGCCACTTTTCGCGGTCTGGGCGGCAAGACCGCGCTGAACGAAGGTCAGGTCGAGGCAGCCTTGCGAGACGTGCGCCGGGCGCTGATCGAAGCCGATGTCGCGCTGCCGGTGGTGAAGGAATTTCTGGACCGGGTGCGCGAACGGGCGACCGGCCAGGAAATTGCCGCCAGCCTGACGCCGGGGCAGACCCTGATCAAGATCGTCCAGGCCGAACTCGAAGCGGTCATGGGTCCGGCCAGCGCCGAACTCGACTTACGCGCCGTTCCGCCCGCGGTCATCCTGATGGCGGGACTGCAGGGCTCGGGCAAGACCACCACGGTGGCGAAACTCGCGTCCTGGCTCAAGCGGGAGCGCAAGAAGCGGGTGCTGGTCGCCAGCGCCGACGTGTATCGCCCCGCGGCGATCGGTCAACTGGAAACCCTTGCGGCCCAGGTCGAGGTGGAATTCTTTGCCGGCGACAGCAGCCGTGGCGCGCTTGCCGTCGCCGCGGCGGCGCTGAAGGAAGCGAAAAAGCAATTCGTGGATGTGCTCATCGTCGATACCGCGGGGCGGCTCGCCATAGACGACGAAATGATGCTGGAAATCCGCCGCCTGCACGAGACGCTCAAGCCGGTGGAATCCCTGTTTGTAGTAGACGCCATGACTGGCCAGGACGCCGCCAATACCGCCCGCGCCTTCGGCGACGCGCTGCCGCTTACCGGCGTGGTGCTGACCAAGGCCGACGGCGACGCCCGGGGCGGAGCCGCGCTTTCGGTGCGTCATGTCACCGGCAAGCCGATCAAGTTCATCGGTACGGGCGAGAAGCCCGACGCGCTCGAAGCCTTCCATCCCCAGCGCATCGCCTCGCGCATTCTCGGCATGGGCGACATGATGTCGCTGATCGAGGAGGCCGAACGCAAGGTCGACCGGAAGAAAGCCGCCCGCATGGCGCAGAAGGTCAAGAAGGGCAAGGGCTTCGACCTCGATGACATGCGCGAGCAATTGCGCCAGATGCGCAACATGGGCGGCGTTGCCGGAATCGCGGACAAGCTGCCGGGCATCGGCGCCTTGCCGCCGGGCGCGGCCAATATGATGGACGATCGCCAATTGCGCCGCATGGAAGCGGTGATCAATTCCATGACGCCGCGCGAGCGCAGTAACCCGGCGATCATCAACGGTTCGCGCAAACGCCGCATTCTGCAAGGCGCCGGTGCGCAGATCCAGGATCTCAACCGCCTCCTCAAGCAGCACAAGATGATGCAAAGGACCGCCCGCAAGATTAAGGGCGGTAATCTGGAAAAACTGATGAACCAACTCCCCGGCGCTCCGGGCCCTGGCCGCTTCCCTGGCGGCGGCAATTTTCCGCGATTCTGACGATACCGGTTCCGTCTTTCATTGCCCGCCGAATTGCCTTAAAATAGCCGCCTTTTTTGTCCGGGCTGGCAAATACCGCCGCAAAGCGAAGAGCCCGGCAGCTTGATTTCGACAGGACTTGACTATGGTTACGATTCGTCTGGCGCGTGGCGGGGCGAAGAAGAGGCCGTTCTACCACATTACCGTCGCCGACGTGCGCTCGCCGCGCGACGGCCGGTTCATTGAACGCATCGGATTCTTCAATCCCGTGGCCCGCGGTCGGGAAGAGCGCCTGCGGCTGGACCTTGAGCGCATGGAGTACTGGAAGTCTCAAGGCGCGCAGGTTACTCCCAGGGTCGCCACCCTGGCCAAGACCGCGGAAGAGCACGCACAAGAGCACGCGCAAGCGGCGGCTTCCTCCGAAAGCTGAACTGCGTCGGCCCGGGCCGGCCCCGCATCGTCATGGCCAAGCTTGTCGTAGGAAGAATAGGCCGGACGCATGGCGTCAAGGGCTGGGTGAAACTGCAATCCTGGACCAGCCCCGCGGAAAACATTCTCGATTTCGCCCACCTGCTGGTTGAAACGGAAAACGGGCCCCGGCGCTTGCGCATCGACCACAGCCGTTGGCAGGGCAGCAACCTGCTGGTGCATTTCGAGGATTATGACGAACCGGAACTCGCGCGGCGTCTCACCGGATGCGAAGTCGCGGTAGAAGCTTCCGAGCTGGCCGAACTGGAAGCGGGAGAATATTACTGGCATCAACTGCAGGGATTGCAGGTGATCAATCTGGCGGGGGAAAAATTCGGGCGGGTCAGCCACCTGCTTGAGACCGGCGCGAACGACGTGCTCGTCGTCGAACCCGAAGCCGGCAGCATAGACGACCGCCGGCGCCTGATTCCCTTTGTCGAGGAACAGGTAGTGCGCAAGGTGGACCTGGAAGCCGGCGTGATCGAAGTCGATTGGGGCGCGGATTTCCTGGCGGAGACGTAACATGCGGGTCGATATCGTCACGCTGTTTCCGGAAATGTTCACCGCACTGGGTGAATATGGAGTGACGGGCAGGGCTGTCGGGCAGGGACTGGTCGAACTGGCTTACTGGAACCCGCGCGACTACGCCCGCGACCGGCATCGGACGGTGGACGACCGGCCTTTCGGCGGCGGACCGGGGATGCTGATGAAGACCGCGCCGTTGCTCGACAGCCTGGCGGCGGCGCAGCAGGAAGGCAGGGGCAGGGTGATTTACCTGTCGCCCCAGGGCAGGCGGCTCGACCACGAAACGGTCGCGCGGCTGGCGCAGGTGCCGAAACTGGTGCTGTTATGCGGTCGTTACCAGGGCGTCGACCAGCGCGTGATCGACAGCGCGGTCGATGAAGAATTGTCGCTGGGCGATTTCGTCATCAGCGGCGGCGAACTGGCGGCGATGGCCTTGATCGACGCGATCATCCGCCTGCTGCCGGGCGCACTCGGCGACGAAGACAGCGCCGGGAGCGACAGTTTCGCGGACGGCCTGTTGCTGGGGCCGGAATATACACGGCCCCGGGAAGTGGCCGGGGAAAAGGCGCCGGAAGTGCTGCTGAGCGGCGATCACGAGGCGATCCGGCGCTGGCGCCTGATGCAGAAACTCGGCACGACCTGGCGCCGGAGGCCGGATTTGCTGGCCGGCCGGGAATTGAGCGAAGAGGAAAAACAACTGCTGGACGAATATCGCGCCGGCATGAACGAGAACTGAAAATATTGCGGGCCTTCGGGCCGAACCGTCCGAGGAGCGAACACGATGAGCAAGAACAAGATCATCCAGCAGATCGAACAGGAGCAGATGGACAGGAAACTGCCCGAATTCGGTCCCGGCGACACGGTCGTGGTACAGGTTCGCATCAAGGAGGGCGAGCGCGAGCGAATCCAGTCTTTCGAGGGTGTGGTCATCGGCGTACGTAATCGCGGCCTCAATTCCGCGTTCACGGTGCGCAAGATTTCCCATGGCGTCGGCGTCGAACGCACGTTCCAGACCTACAGCCCCCTGGTCGCCGGCGTCAAGGTCAAGCGCCGCGGCGATGTGCGGCAGGCCAAGTTGTACTATCTGCGCAAGTTGAGCGGCCGCGCCGCGCGCATCGCCGAAAAGCTCGACAAGAAGCCGCAAGCCGAAGCCTGAGGCAACGCAGGCAGCGGACTGGCCCCCGCAATCCGTCCGGTTTATCATTGACCTTTTCCCCGGAGGTCCAATGAAAATGAAACCTTTCGGCAAATCCGGCATTTTTTCCGCATGCGCGACCCTGCTGCTCGGTATGCTGGTTCAGCCCGTCTTCGCGCAGAACGAATCCCTGCGCGAGCGGCTGCATGATTCCATCGTCGTCGCCTCCAACAACCAGTTGGAAATCGTCAATATCAAGCCCACTCCCCTCGATACGATTTACGAAGTCGAACTGAACACCGGGGAATTGCTGTACTCGGACGCTTCCGGCGAATACCTGTTTGCCGGCGACCTGTATCAGACCACGCCGGATGGTCTGCTCAACCTGTCCATCGCCACTCGCCAGGAAGCCAACTTGCGAAAGATCTCGGCCATACCCGATGAAGAGGCGATCATCTTCGAACCCGAGGGTGAAGTGAATGCGACGCTGACGATATTCACCGACGTCGATTGCACCTATTGCCGTCAACTGCACGGCGAGCGCGAGCAATTGCTCGATTTCGGCATTCGCCTTCGCTATCTCGCATATCCGCGCGGCGGCGAAAACGCGACTTCCTACGACAAGATGATTTCGGTCTGGTGTTCGGAAGACCGGCACCGCTCGCTGACCCAGGCCAAGAACGGCCAGAATCTTCCGATCCGCGACTGCGAATCGCCGGTAATGGCCCATTACGACCTGGGCAACCAACTCGGCATCCAGGGCACGCCGGCACTGGTATTTCCCGACGGACGCCTGATCCCGGGATACATGGACGCGCCCAGCCTGGCGGCGATGCTCGGAATCGAATAAGGCGTCGACCGCCGCTTCCAGTATAATCCGCGCTCTCTTTCCCGGCGTGGAAACCATTTTCGATGCAAGCACCTGTAAAGGTAGGAATTTGTGGTCTTGGCACCGTTGGCGGGGGCAGCTTGCGCCTGCTGCGCGGCAATGCCGATGAAATCGCGCGCCGCGCCGGCCTGCCGATCGAGGTCGTGCGCGTGGCGACGCGGCGGCCCCAGGTGG